>JBOGLY010000054.1:0-10496 GCA_050746425.1 Acidobacteriaceae bacterium | reverse complement strand
CGAGCGCGCGCTCGACGGTCTCGGTCTCCGTCCTCGCTTCGAGCACTTTCTGGGCGCGTTTCAGTTTCATGGAATCCAACCGAAAATGTTTGTGAATGGTGCGATCCTTCGCGGTTGCCATAGTCTTGCCCCTCAGAAAACACTGTAGCATGAATGTACACAAATAAGCATTTTGTGAACATCGCGATAAAGTTGGACGCTTGGCGTGTCCAATAACGGATTGGTATTCCCCAGTCGATGAAGCTCGTCAGCGCGCATGTTTTAAGACAGCAAAATGTATCTACTCATACCGCAGGGCTTCGGCGGGAAGAATTTTTGCCGCCGAGGACGATGGATAAATCGTCGCCAGCAGCGACACTCCTAGCGCTACCGCGGCGACGATCACCCCATCCTGCCAGCGCGGGGCGAACGGCAGATAATCCAGCGAATAGACCTCCGCCGATAAATGGATGAAATGGTAATGGCCGCCCACCCAGGAAAGTGCATATCCCAGCGCCAGCCCGATCGAAGTGCCAACAATGCCGATCAGCATCCCCTGCCACATAAATATCCGACGCACCTGCTCCGGCCGCACGCCATAGGACATCAGCACGGCGATGTCGCGCGTTTTTTCCATCACCATCATTGTCAGCGCGATCAGGATATTCAGCGCCGCCACGCATACGATTAGCGCAATGACGATAAACGTGACCGCCTGTTCTTCTCGCAGCGCATGGAAAAGTTCTTGATTCTCTTTGATCCAGTTGGTCGTCATGTAGCCGCTGCCAGCCGCATTTTCAATTTCCTTGCCGATGCGTTCGGCATGATACAAATCATCAACCTTGAAGCTGATAACGGAGGCCACATTTGGTTCTCCAAATAGGTGCTGCACGTCAGCCATGCGCGCCAGCGCGAACGACGAATCGTACTGATAGAAGCCGGAATGGAAAATGCCGACCACCTGGAATCGCTGATATTTCGGCACCAGGCCAAATGGCGTCAACTCTCCCTGCGGGCTGGTCACCAACACGGTGTCGCCGACTCCAGCGCCAATCTGGTCCGCAAGATCGGAACCAAGGACCAGCGGCGGAAGCTCGACGTGCGATGAGGGATTGGCCTCGGGCGCGAGCGAGGCGGCGCTGCCTTGCTTTACGTCTTTGAGCAGACTGCTCACGGTGCGTTCCTTGGCTGGGAGAACGCCCTTGATCAGCGCGCCTCCTGAACGCGCCCCACGCGAGATCAGCACCTGGCCATAGAGCGCGGGGGCGTCCGCTGTTACATGCGGCAGGTGACGAAGACGGTCCGTCAACGCGCGCCAGTTTTCGATGCCGTCATTGGCGACACGCATCAGTTGCACTTGCGCCGTCGAGCTGAGCAGCCCCTTCTGCAGATCGCGACGCATTCCGTTCGTGATCGCCAGCGCCAGAATCAGCGAAGCGACGCCAGCAGCCACTCCGATGATAGAGATCGCCGTTATGACGCCAACCACCGCCTGGCGGCGCTTGGCCCTTAGATATCGTCCGGCGATAAAAATTTCAAAGCGCATGCGTTTGTTCGTTCACGGCTTGCGTTGCACTTGGGGCTTCTGGACCGGTGAAGTCCGGGTGTCCCATCCTTTCGCGGTCGCCGCGGCGACCGCAAGGATGAGACTATCGAATTACTCGACAACTGCTTTTTCTGTCGCGGCATTGCCGGCGCGGTCTAACACGCGTATTGCAAGAACATGTTGCTGCGGAGCAGCCGGCTGCACGGCCGCTGGAATTTCATTGGCTGCGCTCGGCTTCGGCACTGGAACAGTGAAGTCGTAATGTTCCTCCAGCGAATCGCTAAGCTCACCCACCGGCTCCACATATTGCCACGGGCCGGAGTCCACCGAATAGTACGCCCGCGCAATGGCGGAGAGCGTGTCCTGCGCATCGAATACAACGTGGATCGCCGCGGCCGGCCGAGACGCGATTGTCGCATTCAAGAGCGAAAGCACAGGCGGCAAAGTATCCAGTAAAAATTGATCGCTGTCTTTGAATCCGGTCAGCGATTCCCCTGGCAGGTGCGACGGCGCATCGCTGGCCACGATGCGCAGCGTGTAATGCCCGTCCGGAATACGATTCAGATCGAACGAGAGATATGTTCGCGACAGGTTGGCGCGCAAGAGTTGCCAATTGGCTTCGTCTTGTCCACGATAGTAGATCGAATAGCTGAGGCGGTCGCCGTTGTCGTCATGCGCCTTCCAGCGTACCGTCGCCCATCCCGGCGCGCGCATCGCCATCAGCGGTTGCGAATTCTGCTGCAAATCGTACACCACGCCATCGCTCGACTCCGACGGAAAATTGATTTGCACTGGAACCATCTGCGCTTCCTGGTTCATGCCCTGCACCACGCGGGCATGCATCGCGACCACAATCTCGTCTACGACTGGAGCAACGTTTTGCGGCAGGTAGTAGAAGCCAACTTCGCGCAATGTGGCGTCGGAATGCAACACGGCTTTCCATTGCAAAAATCGGGCGCGAGGAAATTTCGGCGGCGCGATATCGCTTTCACTGTGCGACCCACTGCGTGGCGCTCCACCTGTCGCGATCCGCTGCCAGTCGCTCCAGCCCTCGGTCGGCTGCTCGATATTTCCGACGCGGGCGTACAACTCGTAGTGACCGCTGCCCCGCACTAAAGGCCGTCCCCATTTCGAAATGAATTTCGCGTCTGCCACCGAGCTTTCATAGGTCGAGTTGTCTCCCTTTCCCGCGCTGATTGCATCCAGGCGATACAGCTTGCCGGCATTGCTGGTTCCCACATACAAGCTGTTTCCGGCAATGGCGAACGCCGTCGCATCCGAGGCTTCCAGATGCGCCAGGTCCGCGTACGTGCCGTCGCGCGAGATTCGATAGAGATGGCCTTGATTGCCACTGCCGGCCAGCAGCCCGCCTTTTCCGTTCGCATTCTGCTGCCAGGCCAGTGCGTATACCACATCGTGCTGCGAGGTCCATAGCTGGCGCGGCGCGCCCTCCGGCGATATTTGATAAATCGTGGTCCCCATCGGGATCAGCTTGCTGTCGTGGGAAGAGGCAATCGAACCTGGCAGCAAAATCGTGATACTGGCGGTCATGGTGGCAGTACTGTGGACAGTCAACGGCGGCAGCGTGGATTTTCCCTTTTCCCCCACCGCGGTAACATAAAGGTTACCGCGGGAGTCCAGAGCCATGGCGGGAATCTCCTCTTTCGGAGCCTCAAAAAGGACGAAGCCTTTGCCGCTGGGATCGATGCGGTAGACCAGGCCGCGACCATCGGTGCCGGCGTAAAGGGTGCCGTCCTTTGTGAACAGCAGGCAGCGAATATGTTGTTCGGTACTCGTGAAAAACTTCTCCGGCGGCGCGCCCGGCTGTTTCAGATTCACTCGATATATGGCTGCCGGGCCGCCGGTCGCGACATACATTTTTCCCGCGGAATCGAATGCCAGGTCCCAAATATATGTCGGCTTAGGATTCAGCGCGCTCGAATCGAACACGACATCCGGCGCGTGCACGTTTTGTTTTGGCGCCGCTTCGCGCTGTTTGTAGACCGGGCGCGGAGCGTTGTCGACTTTTACCTCCGGGCCATTCGGATCGATGCGATAGACGTTGCCATTGGGCAGCGTAGCCGCGTACAGCATTCCGTCCGGGCCGATCTTCACTACCTGGACGGAAAGGTCTTTGGTTTCGAGCAGCGTGGTCGATTTGCCGTCGGGCGTAACCTTCAGCACCATCGCGGGCGAGCCGGTCCCGAGATAAGCATTGCCGCGGCTATCCACTGCGACCGACCAAACGGCGGATGAAGCAGTGGTCAGAACTTCCTTGGCGACCGCGGAGCTAGCGATCTCCCCGTCGCTACGGATGGCCACGCCGTGCGGCGTTCCAGACTCAAAACTTTCAAAGCTCGACTGTTGCCAGAGCTGCGTGCCCTGCGCGTGCGCAAGGACAGATATGGAAAGAACGGCGCAACCAATCAGACGGGTCCACATGCTTTGTTGAGTGTACCGAATGCGACAACTTTCAGCCTTTCCATGAAGAAAGGCTGCACAACCAAGGATGCTCGCCACTCTATAGCATCAGGAGAAATGCTCTAGACTCGGGTAGTAGTTCTTTCGCTCGATGACCATCTTGCAACTCATCAGCGTTCTGGTAGCGATTGCAGCCTTGTTCGGCTGGATCAGCGCGAGCTGGCTCAAACTGCCGACAACCATCGGCACCATGCTGCTCACGGTGATCTGCTCGTTGGTCCTGGTAGGAGCGGGGCACTATGCAGGCGGCTTGCGGCCGTGGGCAACGGGCCTGGTCGATCAAATCAACTTCGAACGGCTGATCCTTCACGGGATGCTGCCGTTGTTGCTGTTTGCCGGCGCATTTTTGCTGGATATCGAATCGCTGGCGCGAGAACGGCTGACGATTGCGACGCTGGCCGTTGTGGGCACAATTATTTCAGCGTTCGCCGTTGCGGCAATCATGCACTGGACGCTGCCGTTGATTGGCATCGATGCGCCGTGGCTGGAATGCATGTTGTTTGGCGCGCTCATTTCGCCTACTGATCCAATCGCGGTGATGGAGATGCTTCGACGGGTTGGGGTCCCGCATCACATTGAATCGCAGTTGGCCGGGGAATCGCTGTTCAACGACGGAGTTGGCGTTGTAATTTTTGTGACCCTGCTCGACGCAAGCCATGGAGCGGTCCCGTCGGCGTCGCATATATTTATTAGATTGCTTGTGAGCGTGGGCGGCGGCCTCGCGCTGGGAATCCTGCTGGCCTGGATCGCATTCGCACTGATGCGCGCGGTGGACGCATTTCAGGTTGACGTCCTGGTGACGCTGGCGCTGGCGCTGGGCGGTTACGCGATGGCGGAGAGGTTGCATCTCTCCGGTCCGCTGGAAACGGTTGCGGCGGCGATTGCGGTCAGGGGTTTCAACATACGTCGGCCGGCGCAGCTATTCGCGCACGAAGAGGTTGAAGGATTCTGGAAAATGGTGGACGAGGTGCAGAACGCTTTGCTCTTCGTCCTGCTGGGGCTTGAAGTCATCTCGATTCCTTTTCATTCGTCGCTGCTGGAATCGGGCCTGATGGCGATTGTCGCGGTAGTCGCGATTCGCATCGGCGTGGTTGCGCTGGTTCTCAAGAGCATTCAGCTTATCGGGCGCAGGAAGGGCAGTTCCGTTTTGGTGCTTAGCTGGGGCGGGCTGCATGGCGGGCTGTCGCTTGCGCTGGCGCTGGCTCTGCCGCTGGTCACCGGGCGGGATTGGATCATCGCGACCACGTATATAGTGGTGGTGTTTTCGATGGTGCTGCAGGGCGGCTCGCTGGGCATGTTTCTGCGCCGCTATCGTCCGGTGCAAACGCACCCGCCGGTTCATCAACCGCAAGAGTTATGACAGCATTCCCACATCCTAGAAGCGAGATGGGAAGCACCCGGGTTTAACTCACTGCAACAGCAGATCCCTCCACTTCGGTCGCAAAGGCGACCTCCGGTCGGGATGACAGACTTGATGCCCGGACATTCGCTAAGGCTGTACGTCGAGGGTGAGGACCTGCGAGCCGGTGATGGCCATATCCAAGTGTTTTGAGGCCAGCGCAATCGCGGTTTCACCGTCGATGGAAAAATTGTGCTTGTTTTCAGACGGCTGCAAAATATTTGCGATCGAGAGGGGAATTGCGGGCAGGTCCTGGCCTTGCACCATTGCTTGCGGCACCGGCGCCAGCAGAGTTGCATAGAGCACATTGTTCGGGTGCAGTCGATTCAGCCGCGCGATGGTTGCGGCGAGTCCCAGCGGCGGAGCGGCGGGGTTGGGAATCAGGTGCAGGGTGTGGTCGAGAGTCGTGCCGTCGCTGATGAGCAGGCGAACCGGTCCTGGCGGCAGAGTGTCTGGCAGCGCGATTGTCCAGCGAACAATCTGTTGCGGGGCACGATATGGATGCAGGGTCGCTTCGACGGTGACGCGGTCGCCGGCGTGGACCCGGGTGGCGAGTACGTGCGCGTCATCCAAGAGTGCGGACTGCCTTCCGGGCGATTCCGTAATTGTCAGGGACACGTTGCGAATGGGAGGCAACTCGCGCGGATTGGCATAGAGGCTGTCAAACCGTTTTGAGATTGCCATCGCGACCTCCAAACTGGCGGGCTGCTGGTCGGTCGAGGCAAACCAATCGTCGATGTGGACATCGGGCAAGCCGGCGATGGAGATGGTCCCGCGCAACTCATCGGTCGAAGGATCGCCCGAGCTGTTCGCGTCCTGCATGGCCTGATACACAGTGGCCAGCAATGCGGCGGAGGTGAGCCGCGGATGTTCCGCAACGGCAAAGCGGTAGGTGCGCGGCTGCCCCTTTTGCGGCTGCCCAGTGAGGGTCAGGGTCACGGGAAGCATCCGGGCTTTTCTTCCGAAGACGCCGAGAATGCCCGACTCGCGGTCCTCAGTGAACGAGCCAATTGTTTCGGTAGTGTTGATGATCTTCATCGGCTGCAATGAGGAGGCGACGGTAGTGACCACGCGGGCCTTCGTCATGGGCAGGGAAACGTCGCCGAAGCGCGTGATGGGATGTCCGCAGGCGAGCAGTTGTTTTGGATCGACGTAGGTAACGGTACAGGTGGCGGCCATGTCAAAGTCGCCGGAGACGATGATGGCGCTGATGGCGGAGCCGGGCAGCACGGGAGAGTTGTCGATGGCGTTCGGGCTGGCGCCCCCAAGGCCGGAGACGGGAGTAAGGCCGTAGGAGTTGAAGCGATGCTGGAAGAGATTGATCGCCTGCGATGAAAATCCATCGAAGACCAGCGGAGTGTCGATAGGATGCACTTCGTCGTCATTCGACGGCCACGAGGAAGTCGCGGAGGTAATATTGGCGGATTGGGTTTCGCCGGGCGTGGCATCTGGACTGAATGAGTCCGCGTTCGATGTCGGTAGTTCAAGAGAAGTAGGAGTTGGGGCGTCGTCGGCCTGCCTGGCTACTTCCAGCATCTGCGCGATCGGCGTGATGCCGGCAATTGGCTGTTTGGTAAATTGACCGATGCGGTATCCGATGGCTCCCGCCAGCTTTCCATCGATATAGACAGGGCTTCCGCTCATTCCGGCAACGACGCCGTCGTATTCTCCTTTGGCGCCGGTCAGTCTGGCAAGGATCATATCTTTGCCGGGGCCGATGGCATTGCGCAGAACGCCGAGAATTTCCAGATCGATTGCCTCCGGCTTGCTGCCTTGATATACGGTGTACGCCGTTCCGTGCAGGCCGGCTTGAACTTGCGACAGCGGATAGAGTGGCTGCGTGGCCAATGACACGGCAGGACCAGGAGTTGGCGCGTTTGCCGGCGGGTTCTGCGCGAGGGCGGATAAACCAAACGGACCACATGCCGTCGCGATCAGGACGGCGGTTGGCGAGAAGAATTTCCGGAGGAAGATATGCACTTTACCAGAGTAGAGTGGAAGTCTCCTCTACGGAAGTGGGCAGGCCGAGAATACGCGGTGTAAGATTCAAATTTGTTGCGCCGAAGGATCGCAGGCGAGCCGCCAGCGCGGACATGGATTTTTGCGCGTGTTCGTGGGTTTCGCTCCCAGGTTATTCATCCGGTCCTAACTGCATTGAAACATCGCAGCCCACAGTAGCCGCAAAGAACGCGGCGAGTATGGGGCACCCATGTTCAACCCTTCAGTGCCGCAGCAATAGCTAGGCGGACCTAGGGCACCCGGCACAGGTTCTTCGTGGTGCTCAGAATGACGATCTTCACTTATGAGACTTTGATAGGAAGGTCTAAACGCTGGCTGGTGTTTGAACGGGTTCCGGGGAAAGTGGAGAGATTGCCACAGGCGTTTCTCCATGCCGCTTGGGCAGAACGACAAGCCCGGCGGAATAAGCGCGGCAAAAAGCCTCGACCGCATGCTCGTCGAATTTTTTACCTGCCATGGTGCGGATAATCCGAATGACGTAGGCACCATCCATGGCGTCCTGGTAGCTGCGATTGTGCGTCATTGCGTCGAACGTATCCGCCACCGCGATAACGCGGGCCATCAGCGGGATTTGATCGCCCTGCAGTCCATGCGGGTAGCCCGAGCCGTCCATTGATTCGTGATGGAGCTCGACGCCAGGAAGCAGGTCGGCGAATTCCGGGACCGGGCGCAGCATTTCCGCGCCGCGCGTGGTGTGGGTCTTCAGGATTTCAAATTCCCCTGGCGTCAACACGCCTGGCTTGGTCAGGATGTGCTGGTCCATGCCGATTTTACCGATATCGTGCAACAGGGCGGAAAGCCGGATTCTCATGCTTTGCTCAGGCGAAAGGCCAAGTTCTGTACAGATGAGCGTGGAATATTCGGCGACGCGCCCGGAATGACCGCGGGCATAGAAGCTTTTGGTGCTCATCGAAGCGGACATGGCTTCGACCAGCCGCACAAAAATGGCGTGGTGGTCCGTAGAGAGAAGAATCCATTTTGCCAGGGAGGTATCTGGGCTTTCGTTCATCCCGCTAAGCTCGCGGGCCAGTTCTTCGATTTCCGGCAGGCCGGCCTGACCGGAGCGCAAAACAAACTCTCCCCGTTTGATGGCCTGCAGCGTCTCCAGGAACCGGCGCATGTCTCGGGCAAACTCCCAGGTAACGAACCAGCATTTGACCGACATGCCTGCGGCAAGCGCTGCCAGCGCCAGTTTGACGAACCGGTCGCTCCAGTCGGGCGAAAAGAATGCATTGCGAGCCAGGACAATCGACAAGGCGCCGGCGGCGGCTGGGAGGAGCAGGGTAAGGTACAACACCCAGAGTCGCGGATTGCGTTTGACCTGGCCTGAATTGCCGGAATGTAGGGTCGGCGTAGTCATACTTTCAGGTAATCATCATAACCCGGAAATACATTACCTTGGAGTGCACGAAATGTGGAAAAGGTTGGATAAATCCAAATTGGTAAACCCCGCCGCGCCAAAATAGTTCTCAAGGACGTTGAGGTTATTCAACGTTACTAAAGGCCATACCGAGGTTACCCTCAACGAGCGGATTCATCGCGGCCGGGTCGGGCCATGAGTTCGCGCATGGCCTCCTTGGCGGAAATCTTTTCGTGTAGAACGGCGGCGACTTTCTCCGTGATGGGCATTTCGACATCCATCCGGCGGGCAACTCCCAGGGCCGCATCTGTCGTGCGGACGCCTTCGGCCACGCGACCGTGCATGTCGGCGAGTATTTCTTTGAGACACCGGCCTCTCCCCATTTCGAGGCCAACGTGCCGATTGCGCGACAAGGCCCCGGTACATGTCAACACCAGGTCGCCGAGTCCGGACAGTCCGGCAAGGGTTTCGCGGCGACCTCCGCAGGCCACGGCCAGGCGAGTGATCTCCGCGATCCCGCGGGTGACGAGCGCGGCAAGGCTGTTGTGTCCCAATTGCAGTCCGTAGGTAGCTCCGGCGGCAATGGCGATCACGTTTTTCAATGCTCCGCCAAGCTCGACCCCAACCACGTCGTCGTTGGTATAGAGGCGCAGAGAAGGGCTGGAAAATTCTTCCTGAACCCGCGAAGCCACTGCCGGATCGCAAGAGGCAATGGCGATTGCGGTGGGGCTGCCCGCGCCGACTTCCTGCGCGAAAGACGGGCCGCTGAGAACGCCGCATGGCAAAACCAGGTTGTGTTCCGCGAGGACCTCTCCCATCACCTGAGTCATGCGCAGGTAGGTCCCGTCTTCGATCCCCTTCGAGGCGCTGACAATGAGTTGATTGGCGGTGAGCATGGGCGCCATGGCGACGCAAATGCCGCGCACGTGTTCGGAGGGAACGACCACGATCAAAATTTCCGCATCGCGAACGGCTTCTTCCAGGTCGGTCGTTATGGCGATGGAATCGGGAACGGAAAGTCCAGGAAGATAGATGCTGTTTTCGCGCTGCTGGCGGACCGCATCAGCAACCAGACGAGTGTGAGACCACATCGTGATGCTGTGGCCGCCGCGTCGCGCCAGGACAAGCGACAACGCCGTTCCCCACGATCCCGCTCCGACGACGCCGATGCGGCTCATGCGGCGTCGCTTTCTTTGCCGCCGAACCGGAATTCAGTCCCATGCAGCAACCGCTCGATATTTTTACGATGTTTGATCAGGATCACCGCGGGAACGAGAATGGTACAGGCGACAAAGATGGCGCCCGTACCGTAGTTGATGCGAAAAAAGTGTTCCGCGACCCAGACCCAGAAGGGAAAAGATGCGGCCGCCAGAATGGATGCAAGGGAGACATATCGAGTGAGTGCCACAACAATGATGAAAACGCCGAGGGCAGACCATGCGGCCAAGGGGGCTACGGCCAGAAAAACTCCCAGGGCTGTGGCCACTCCTTTGCCGCCTTTGCCATGTAGCCAGATTGTGAATGCATGACCGATGACGGCAAACAGCGCTGCAATAGAGGCAGCCTGAACAGCGTGATCGCCGGTCGTGAGATGACGGGCAATTTCCACCGCGAGAAATCCTTTGCCCAGATCGAGCAGGAGCGTGAGGATGCCCAGAAAGCGGGAACCGGTGCGCAGTACATGGGTGGCGCCGATGTTGCCGCTGCCGGTC
>JBOGLY010000053.1:0-10612 GCA_050746425.1 Acidobacteriaceae bacterium | reverse complement strand
GGATGACAGACTCCGGCCACGCCAGCGCTTCATTTAAAGCTAAAAATGAGCTGTCATCCCGAGCGAAGGTCGCCGCGGCGATCGAAGTCGAGGGACCTGCATTCTGTCCTGATTACAGTAATTCTTAGTTCGCTTTTGGCCATTGCATCTGGACGATCCTGGAAGTATGCCCATCAATCGAACCACGACGCCCAAAATCTCGACAAAAAAAGAACGCGCCGGCAAAGCCACCGGCAACGAAGCGGACAACTCCTATTCTCCCTCGCAACAGACGGCCCTTCAGCTGGAAACCTCTCCCGCATTTTATTCACGGCGCAAGATTCCCATACCGCAATTTCACGGCGAAGTTCCTTCGGAATTCCTTCATCCAGGTTCCGCAATTTCAGCTTCCCATTTCACCGTCAAGGATGTTGACCGCATCCTCGCGAAAGCGACGGAGTTGGAAGCAATGCCGGTTCCCCGCCGGGCCCAGCTTTATGCGAAGCGTCGCGTGTCGCTTCTGTTTTACGAGTCGAGCACGCGCACCCGCACATCATTCGAGTTGGCAGCCAAATCGGTGGGCGCGGACACAGTATTGGTGAGCGCGCTATCTTCCAGCATCGAAAAAGGTGAATCGCTCAAGGACACTGGCATCACGCTGCGTTCGCTTGGCGCGGAATGCATCATCCTGCGGCACCCGAATGCCGGCGCGCCGTATCTGCTGGCGCGCGCTACTGGACTCCCAATCCTGAACGCGGGCGATGGCAGCCACGAACATCCTTCCCAGGCGCTGCTCGATTTACGCACCATCCTGGCCCATTTGCCGCCGCGCCCGCGAGCGGCAGGCGAGCGAAGCCATTCCATCGACAACCGCACGTTGCATGGAGTTACCGTCACCATCGTGGGCGATATTCTGCACAGCCGTGTCGCACGCTCAAATGCGCTGCTGCTGCCCAAGCTCGGCGCTCGCGTCATCTTTTGCGGGCCCGAAGTGCTGTTGCCGCAGTTTGCCGCCGGAATTGGCCCCGGCGTGGAAATTGAGCGAGATTTCGATCGCGCTCTGCGGCAGTCCAGTGTCGTGATGATGCTGCGAATCCAGAAAGAGCGGCTTGCCGGACTCGACCTCGACTTGAATCAATATATGGAACAGTATCAGTTACATAAAGAACGGCTTGCGAAACATGCGGGAGCAGCGCTCATTCTCCATCCAGGGCCGGTGATTCGCGGGCTTGAAATTACCAGTGAAGTAACGGATGGGCCGAACTCCGCGATAGCGGAGCAGGTGTACCATGGCTCGATTGTCCGCATGGCACTGCTGGCCCGCGCGCTCGATGCGACTCCCAAGACAGATGAACGCACGAGAAGGGACCGATGACAGCTATTTTGATTGAGTCCGGCCATCTTGTCGATCCCTCCACCGGGATGGATGAAAGACGCGATATCTATTTACGCGACGACCGTGTCGCGGCGGTCGACCATCCCGGCAAACTTAAATTGCTGGCAAAAGCAGAAAGAGCACAGATTGTCGATGCCGCAGGCATGTTCGTTGCGCCGGGTCTGGTGGATATCCACGTGCATTTGCGCGAGCCTGGTCAGGCCCACAAAGAGACCGTCGCCAGTGGCACTCGCGCTGCGGCGGCCGGCGGATTTACCAGCGTCTGCGCAATGCCGAATACGATGCCGGTAAACGATTCGCCGGAAATCACGCGTTGGATGCAATCCGCCGACCGCAATGCAGTGGCACACGTTTTTCCAATCGCGGCGGCCACGTTGGGGAGCAAAGGCAAAACTGCCACCGATTACAAAAACCTGCAAGCCGCGGGTGCGGTGGCCGTATCGGACGATGGCAAGCCTATCCTTGAAGACAACGTTATGTATGAGGTACTGGCCGAGGCCGCGCGATTTGGCCTGCCCGTGATTCAGCACGCGGAGGATACACGGCTTACCGAAGGCGCAAGCATGAATGCGGGCGCTCTCGCCTTCCGCCTGGGATTGCGCGGAATGCCTGCGGACGCCGAAAGCGGAATCGTGGAACGCGATATTCAACTGCTTTCGCGGCTCGTCAAAGACGATCCAGGCAGTCGCGCGCACCTTCACGTCGCTCACCTTTCCACGGCAAAAGCGCTGGAGGCTGTACGTCGCGCCAAGCGTAGCGGCCTGCACGTAACCTGCGAAGTTGCTCCGCATCATTTCGCCCTGACTGAAGCAGCGATCGGCGATTACAACACCGACGCAAAAATGAATCCGCCTTTGCGCAGCGAGGAAGATCGCATGGCCCTGATCGGCGGAATTATGGATGGGACGGTGGACGCCATAGCGACCGATCATGCGCCGCATGCGCTGCATGAGAAAGAGCAGGAATTCGAACGCGCCCCCAACGGGATTACAGGCCTGGAAACAGCGCTGGGATTGTCTTTACTTGTGCTTCACCGTCAGAATCGCATGTCACTTGCCCGCGTGATCGCCCTGCTAAGTTGCCAGCCTGCGCAGGTTTTGCATCTGAGACACCGCGGCTCGCTGGCCGTGGGTTCATTCGCGGATCTAGTTCTGTTTCGGCCTGATGAGGACTGGCAATTTCACGCGAACGAATCGAAGTCGAAATCGAGGAACACTCCCTTCGACGGATGGAAATTGCCGGGCCGCGTTCAGATGACCATCAGCGAAGGCCGCATCATTCATGATGCGCGTGTCTGCGCAAAGTAGCCGGCGATTCCGCAAGTACTTTCCACATCGCTCTGCTGCGCAATAATTTTTTAAATAATTCATATTGAATCATATTGACCATCTTGAACTGTTTGCATATTTTTACGTACATTCAGCACTGTATGAATGTGCGGAGACTTCTATTTGTCTTGGCTTTTAGTTTTCTTCTTCTTGGTGGCAATGCCAACGCTCAAACCTCGTGGACGGCGAGATGGCTGGCGAATGTGACTGCAACGCAGAAGTTACAGCCTCACTGGATCACGCCGGTTGTGCTCGTCACACCCAGACTGGAACAGGAGTTCCGCGCCGACTTCGTTCGCGAATTGCTGCCGGATGGCCAGCAAAGCTGGAACTACGACAATGGCAAAGGGCTTGAAGTAATTCCGCAGTCTCACGTTGAATTGCTGATCAACGTGCCGCCGTACATTCAACACAGTGCGCCTGGCGATGTGAACGGTCCCGGCGACGTAAGCTTTCTGATGAAGTACCGCATCCTGACTGCGAACGAAAAGCGGGGCAATTATATTCTGACCGCATTTTTCGGAGGCACTGTCGCAACGGGGACCTACAAAAATGGCTCGATCAGCTCCTCAGTGCTGCCAACCATTGCCGGCGGTAAAGGTTGGGGCCGCTTCGATGTGGAATTTACGCTTGGAGGGACGCTGCCGGTCGATAGCGCGCAGAAGATCGGGCGAACGATCGTCTGGAATGCCGTCGCTCAGCAGCACGTCGGTCGATACGCATGGCCGGAGTTTGAAGTGAATTCCTCGTTCATCAAGGGCGGCTCAAACGATGGCAAGAAACAGACATTCGTCACGCCAGGGCTGGTCCTGGGTCGGTTCCCTATTCACAATCGAGTTGGCCTTACCCTTGGAGCGGGAATGCAGATCGCAACCACGCATTATCATGCGTACAACCACGCATTGATCATCACTGCCAGAATTCCATTCTAGGTAACTTTATCAGTTACATATTGGTCCCAGGGCGCCATCGTATCGGACGCTGCTCAACTAGCGAGGAACGGAATCGCTTTTGTTCGATTGCGTGCTTGGCTGCGGCGTGTCCTTCCTGTCAGTCCGCATGGAGCAGTCGTTCAACCGTTTGGTCGCTTCCGCCAGTTTCCGCTGCATCTCCGCCATCCATTTCTGAAATTCCGGACTTTGGACCATTTGCATCTGCCGTCGGGCCTCGTCGCTTTGCAATCTCTTCGTGGCAGCGGCGATCTGCAGTTGCATGTCCGCCATTTGCTTCTTGAACTTGGGGCTTTGCAGCATCTTCAATTGCTGCTGCATTGCGTCGCTTTGCAATTTCTTCGTGGCCTCGTCGATTTGGATCTGCATATCGGCCATTTGTTTTTTGAATTCGGGACTCTGGAGCCGCTTCGCCGCTTGCTGTATTTGTGCGTTTGCCTCATCGATTTCCTGCTCGACCCGAGCGCGCTGTTCCGGGGTCATGCCGAGTTGCCCGTTCTGCGGGATCTTCGAATGGCGTGCGTTTGCTTGCGGATGGGCTGGTCGAGAGGAAGCATGGCTGGGGAGCGGATCAGGTGAAATGGAAGTAACAGGCACGGGAATTGCGACTGGCATCGCCACGTTATCCTTCGCTCTGCGTGAAAGCTTCACCTTCACCGGAACGACTGCACGCACGGGAATTACTTGTCCTGTGGCAACCGTCAATTGAGGTGCAGGGGCTAATTGCGGAAAATCCGACGCAGCAGTGCTTTGCGCATTGCTGACAGACCGCATTGCAGACGGGACCGTTGTCTCGGCGGCGTGGACAATTGTTGGGGTCACGTGAAAACTGATCCCCACAACAATTGCGGCTGCGCCCAGCACCGCCACGCTTGCGATCCGAAGCGCATTCATTCGCGGGCTTGTCCTGCTTTTTGTCTTTAGCAATTGCATAATCCGTTCCTCCAAAGCATCGTGGTCAAATAAACCTGGGGCCTGTACCCGTTGCTCCATGCACCCCTCTTCAAGCATCCGCTGGGCCAGCGTTACCAAACACCGCGCATATCCTGTGGCCGAGCGCATCGCGTCCGCCGCCATCCGATCGCACACCAACTCGCGAGTTCGCCGGATTCTCCGATGCAATACGTGGGTCGCCGGGTGATAAGCGATTGGAAGAGATCCCAATTGGCATATCCAGTTCGCCAGATAATCTCGGCGGTTGATATGGGCCAACTCATGGCCCAGGATTGCCGCCCTTTCGCTTTCAGTATTTTCGTCAAAGCCTTCCGGCAGCAGCAGAACCGGGCGAAGGAAGCCGACGCTCATCGGGCTTGTAATCCGGGGCGATACGAGCACGCGCGGTTCTGGCACGTTAAACCCGTCACAGAACTTTTTCAGATCGGCTTGTTCCGGCGCCGACATATCTATTTGGCTTGCATGAGCCACCAATCTTTGCGCTACGCGCCAGGCAAATCCGAGCTGCATAAGCCGCGAGAACACAATGGCGACGTAAATACCCAGCAGCCAATCGACGGCCATCTGGCGCAGGACCAGGACTCGCGGCTGCGGCGTCTGCGCTGGCTGTCGATCGACTGAGGCCACAACACGGTTGTTAGCGAATACGGAATCATCGGCTGGCCGCGGCGCTCGCGCGGGCTGAAACTCCGATGTGTGCAGTCCGAGGCCGCTAGTAGCCGGTCGCGCGGTGAATTCTCCCTGCTTCAGCAATGGCAATAGAACGCACAGCGCCAGCGCCATTAGCCAGACGTTCTGCTGCATTCGCACTCCTGGCTTACCAACCCAGATCAGCAACCATGCGACTCCCGCCACCATGGGAACCTGCCAGATGGAATTGGCGACGTACTCTACAAGTACGCGTTCGATCATGGCTTCTCCTCGCGTTCCCGACGCTCTGCCTCGGCCACTGTTTTCGCAAGACGCCGCAGGTCGCTGGCCCCAATCTGTCGCGCATCCACCATGGTCATCAACAGAGCTTCCGCAGAACCGCCGAACATGCGGCGGATCAGATCTTCCACCGCGCCGCCCGTTGCTCGCTGCCGACTCACCACGGCGCAATAACGAAACGCTTTTCCTTCCTGCGTGCGTTTCACTTGCCCTTTGCGGAGCAAAACGTTCAGCATGGTTTGCACGGTCGTATACGCCAGGTCAGGCTTCAAAGCGCTCTGCACCTCGGCGACTTTGGAAGGTCCAATGGCCCAAAGGACCTGCATGATCTTCAGTTCCAGTGGGGTTAAGGTTTGTTTCGGCCGTCTCGGCTGCGCCATGCTGCTTTCCTCCTACTCCTTTAGTACATTAAGACGCAATTGTCGAGGATTTGTCAACTAAATCGTTAGGAGTTTTCTGTGGAAAATAAAAAGTCTACCAGTTGGCGTTGTGGAAGATGTGGCTGTTGACGTCGGGCCAGAATTCTTTCACCAGGTTCGACGCGCCGTCGAGCCCGATCTGCACCACCCACTTCTGGCCGGTCTTGGTCCAGGTGCGCTCTTTGCTGGGGTAGTAAAGGTCTGAAATCCCAGCGCCCGCGCCATTGCCTATAATCTCAGAAAAATTGAATGTGTTGTGCGCGTGGTTGGTCGCGGTCAGGTCGGTGCGCGTGATGAAAAGACGGCCCACTGAATAAACGCCGCGCCTGAGTATGCCGCCGCGACCCATCGTGTAGTAGCGAGGGTCTTCATGCGTGAGAATTGGCACCACTGCTTCTGTGAAGATGTTCCCGCCTAAATTGTCCGCGAAGGAATGCCAATAATAACGTCCGTAGGCGGCGGCGCCATGACCGAACTCGGGAGTAGACTTCTCGGCATCGGCCGCCCCGGCCACCCCGCCCACATAAATGAAGGTCGAGTAGTCGAAGCTGTCTTGCAACATCAGCATGAATTTTTCCTTCGGCGTTTGCGGAGGAAGGACCACGTCAAGCGACACGGAGCGGAAGTTCGGAATTACGTAGAGGATGCGCTTGGTCTGTCGTCCTATAACAACGACCGGCGCCTTCGGCGTCGGATTCTCCGGAATTAGAGATTTCGACGCCGCAGTCGATTGGCTGGCCTGTGCCTTTTGAGCGCTTATGGATGTCTGCTGCGTCCTCGCCGGTAATGCGATCGCGAGCATCAGAGCGACCATGCCGGAGCAGATGCGGGGACCGCTGAAATAGGGAAAAGCCAAGCGTCCACTCCTGTAATTCCTGTTAGCTATCACGGGCGGCACATCGTCTAAAGCGGGTTTCCCATCGCCGTATACAAAAGCGCCGTCATTCTGAGCGAGGTCGTTGCGGGGACCGAACGAAGGACCTCTGTATTTCGACCGAAAGCGCAAATGCAGAGTTCCTTCGCTTCCCACCCCAGCCCGCCACAAAGCGCGCGTCTGGACCCCCGTTTTCGCTTAGGATGACAGCCCTTGCTGTACGCCCACCCGCACCAACTGAGGAGATGAATTGGATGTTTTTCCCTCGGGTTTGGGTTCATCTTACATGCTTTAATTTTCGGTCGCCATTTCGATTTCTCTCCTTAGACAACCGTCGAAAGCGCGATTGTTCGTATGGTTCACCGAAATCGCCCATAGACCCGTGAGATCACGGCGATAGCGATTTGCAATCGCGTCTCGCGGGTGTTTCACTGGTCTCGCCATGAATCGTCGGAAATTTCTATGCTCTACCGCTGCAACGGCGGCCTTATCGGCGTTCCCGAAGATGCTACGCGCACAGGCAAAGGCGAACGCATCTGCCCGCCTCACCATTCAGCCCGACCAGCCAGGACAACCGATCGCGAAGGATTTTCTCGGGCTAAGTTATGAAACCGCGCAGTTGTCCCATCCGGAATTCTTCTCGGCCGCCAACACAGGCCTCGCGGGATTTCTGCGCCCGCTCGGTCGGGGCGTGCTGCGCATCGGCGGCAACTCCAGCGATTATGCGTTTTGGACGCCGCATCCGTCGCGGAATCCAGCCGCGCAATCCTCCTCCCCGATTCCGCCTGACGCCGGACACAAGGCTCCCGCGCCCACCCAGACCACGCCGGAAGCGATCCGCAATCTGCGCCAGTTTCTCGACATGGTTGACTGGCGCGCAATATACGGCTTGAACTTCGGAAAAGGCACGCCGCAGATGGCCGCCGAGGAGGCTGCATTTGTTTCCGATACGCTCGGCGATCGTCTGATCAGTTTCCAGATCGGCAATGAGGATGATCTGTTCTCCCACAACGGCCTGCGTCCGAACGGCTACAGTTACGCGGACTTCGCGATCGAATGGAAGACATTCTATGACGCCGTGAAAGCTCGCGTTCCCAATGCCAGGTTTGCCGGCCCGGACACATCCGGCAACCGCTGGCTAATGGAGTTCGCGCAGCAGTTTGGCAAGGATGTCATCGAATTGTCCTCACACTACTATGCTCTGGGACCAGCCAGCAATCCTGCCATGAACATTCAGCGCCTGCTCAGCCCCAACAATCCACGCTGGGAGTCTGGAGTGCCGAAAATTCGGCAGGCGATTGCGCAATCGCATCTGCCCTATCGCCTGACAGAGACGAACTCCTGCTACGGCGGCGGCAAGCCGGGAGTAAGCAATACATTCGCCTCCACTCTGTGGGCGCTGGATCTGATGTTCCAACTGCTCGCGATCGGCGGCAGCGGCATCAATTTCCACTGCGGCGGATATGGCTGGTACTCGCCAATTGTCGGCACCATCGAGAATGGATTTGTCGCACGCCCGGAATACTATGCGCTGCTGCCGATGGCGCAGTTGCTGGGCGGTCACATGGTAGCATGCAAGCTCGATGCCGCCGATGCGGGACCGCTTTTTGTCGCCTACGCTGCGCAGGATGCAAAACGACGCTTACGTGTAGTGGCCATCAATAAAGATTCCGAGAAGAATGTCCGGCTTACGTTGCAGGCCAATTCAGTGGGCCAGCGCGTGTCGCTGCAGCGGCTGATCGCGCCAACTTTGCAGGATGAACAGGACACGACCTTTGCCGGCTCGCCCGTAGGCGCGGAGGGTTCCTTCAGGCCCACCAGGATCGAGCATCTCCCCGTCGCCAACGGGACCGCGGAATGCATGATTCCCGCCGGGAGCGCGGCGTTGCTTTCCTGGGAATAGGAGACCGCATCAATTCGCACCCTGAAATAGAGTACAAATCCGGACTTGCCGTCCTGAGTCGAAGGCGAAGGACCTCGCGTTCTAAGTGGTTGATGTGGCCCAGAAAGGGTTGAACATGGATGCCCCATACTCGCCGCGTTCTTTGCGGCTAGTGTGGGATACGTTGATTCGATGCAACGGGGCCGGATCAATAATCGGAGCTTCTCCATCTGTAAAAACCGCTCTGGATTTCTCATAGCGGCCTATCTGGGCGGCAAAACTTTAGTCACTCGCGACCGTTACCAATTCGGCATATACTCCGGTGGGAACTCTTCTATCTGGATGCGGGCCGCATCGATTTCGCTGGCTGCGATTGCCTTGTTTAAGTGGTTCGAATGGAAACTCACGTAGTTCTGCTTGTCGGCGCGGTCCTGCTTTCTGGCGGATGCATCGGGCTGCTGATTGTCCGCCTCACCAATCCTTTTTTCAAGAGTCTTGGCTGGCTTTCAGCTACATTTGGCTCCGCCACATTGGGTGCCGCTCTATTCGCCGCCATCATCGCGCGCGGGCTCGGCCACCTGGTGCTTTTGCCGGACACATTGATTTTGCTGGCGTTCGTTTTTCTACACGTTTGCTTTTTAGAATTGAACGAAAGAGAATCGCGAGTTCCCTGGCTGGGGTTTTCACTGCTGGTCGCCCAAGCGCTGGGATTTCCTTTCTTTTACCGCCTGCACGACGTCCGACGGCTTTCCGCTGCGACTCTCGGGGTCCTGATGGCGGTACAGGTCTGCCAGAGTGCCGTACTCCTGTGGAGGACAAACAAAGCTCGCAAGGGCATGGATGCGCCTGTCTGGTACAACATCTCGCTTCTGCTTGGCTTCGCCATGTTCAACATTTTCAGAAGCGCAATCGTTCTTGCGCTTGGAACTCCGAGGAATCCGCAAATGCCAGCCCCGATGCAGGCGACCGCTGCCGTCGTATTTCTGGGCGCTGGAATCGGCCTGGGTTTTGGCGTGTTCTGGATGGAAAGCCAGCAAATTCGGCTTAGGCTGGAGCAGTTGGCAAACATCGACCCGCTGACCGGCATCTACAATCGCCGCTCTTTCATCGCGCTATGCGAGCGTGAATTGCTGAGCGCTGCGCGGAACGGGGGGGGATTCTCACTGATCATGTTCGACCTGGACCACTTCAAGCAAATCAACGATCGCTACGGCCATCGCGCCGGCGACGCCGTCCTATGCGAGGTGGTGGAGAAGCTGAGAAACTCCGTGCGCAATATTGATATCGTCGGCCGCTGGGGCGGCGAGGAATTTGTCGCGCTCTTGCCCAAGGCCGACGCCGAGGCCGCGATGGCGGTTGCAAGCCGCCTGCGGCAGCATGTGGACTCCATTTCGATGAGCAGCCCACGTCTGCGGCACATTGAGGGAGAAAGCGAAATCGCCATCACGCTGAGTATCGGAATGGCCACCTACTTCGGCCACGACCCAGCCGTCACGATCCACGATCTACTGCACCAATGCGATTCCGCCATGTACCAGGCCAAGACCGACGGGCGCGACCGAATCGTCTCCGTCGACCCTCAAATGGCACTGATCCGCTGATCCCCGCGATCATTCCAGAGCCTGTTCGCAATCCTGCTCCACTTGACATTTGATGTCGGCATTTACGCGCTACCCCCTTCCATAATTGGCCGCTAATCCGTAGGCAGTTGCAGGATAGAAGGCGCAATCGAGAGCATCCGCGCTGCGTCGCTCAATTATTGCTCGGATACCAGCCGGCTCTCCATCGCCACTCCAAGTCTGAATTTACGTGTTTTCGCGCAAAACGAACATTGATTGTATTGTTTCTTGTCAAAAACCACTATAAAACGATTGACTGCGACTAAATAGATGGCCTATCA
>JBOGLY010000052.1:0-10628 GCA_050746425.1 Acidobacteriaceae bacterium | reverse complement strand
CAACCGCGCCAAGGATCGGCCACCACTACTGCGTGACAGGATGCTCCGGCCATAGTGACTCGCTCGCGAGTTCTGGTTCTTCAGTCATGCGTTGTTCAGGAAGTGGCGAAAGGAGAATTTTATGACATTGCTTAATTTGATATTGTTGCCATCTGTTATTGCCGGAGTTGTCTTGTGTGCGTCTGCCATTATGCAAGGCTTGCGTCGCGAATGGTAGGGTCTACCCCCGGTTGAGATGATTGTTGTCGGGTCGTCTCGTACTGCGGTCAGACACTTCCATAATCAGTCTGGGATGGAGGGCTTTCGCCATCCCAGACCATTTTGATTGCAATGGTTCGTGCCGTCGGAATAAAAGCATCCGTTGTTCCAAAATTGCCGGACAATTAGGTAACGGTTTCGATGTTGACGACGGACTATCGTCATCCAGAGGCGTTTGACTGCGCCTCAGCGCAAAGTCCAGGAAAATTGGAGCGATTGGGACGGTTCCTGGCAGTTGATTACTTTTAGCTCGCCCTGGCCGATCCTTGGCGCGGTTGTTCCCTTGATTGCTTCTCTCCGCTCACAGGAGAACCGCTATACTCTCTCAAGAATATTGAAGGAGAAAACATCCCCGATGGAACATAAGAAGGATTCCCCCAAACGACCGGGAACCGCGGCCACGGCTGAAAATCCGCTTCAACCTACTACAGAAACTCTGATGCGGACCATTCAGGATCGCACCGGCCAGGTGGGCGTCGTCGGCCTGGGCTACGTCGGCTTGCCGCTGGCGATGCTGTTTGCCCGTGCCGGCTTTCCCGTTACTGGATTCGATGTGGACCGCAGCAAGGTGGACAAGCTCAACGCGGGATCTTCGTACATCCAGCGGATTCTGCCCGGAGAGATCGCGCAATTGCGTGAGACAGGATTCAAAGCCAGCGCGGAATACGCCGACATCAGCAAGATGCAGGCGATCATTATTTGCGTACCGACGCCGCTTGATGAACACCAGGGGCCGGACCTTCGCTTTATTGAGGACACTGCGCGTTCTCTGTCTCCGCATCTTCGCAGCGGGCAACTGGTGATTCTGGAAAGCACAACCTATCCGGGAACCACGGAAGAGGTGCTGATTCCACTGCTTGAAGCGAACAACCCTGAAGGACTTCATTGTTATCGTGAAGGAGCCGATCCGGAAAAATGCTTCTACGTGGCCTACTCTCCGGAACGAGAGGACCCGGGCAACGTGACCGTGGAACGAAGCGATATTCCCAAGGTTGTGGGAGCGTCGACGAAGGAATCCGGCGATCTGGCGGCAGCGTTTTACGGGAACATTTTCAATCGCGTGGTTCGCGTCTCCAGTCCCGCCGCGGCGGAAATGACGAAACTGCTGGAAAACATCTACCGCTGCGTCAATATCGCGTTGGTCAACGAACTAAAGCTTCTGTGCCTGCGGATGAATCTCGACATCTGGGAAATTATTGAGGCGGCAGCCACCAAGCCCTTTGGATTTCAGCCCTTCTATCCTGGCCCCGGCCTGGGCGGACACTGCATTCCGATCGATCCGTTTTACCTTTCATGGAAGGCGAAAGAACTGGACTTCAGCACGCGATTCATCGAGCTGGCGGGCGAAGTGAATACCTCTATGCCGTATCACGTGGTGGAGTCGGTAGCGGCCGCATTGAACGATCGCAGCAAGCCCTTGAAGGGCAGCCGAATCCTGGTGCTGGGGCTTTCCTATAAAAAAGATATCGACGATCTGCGCGAGTCGCCTTCGCTGACATTGATCGAACAACTGCGTCGCCGCGGAGCGCGGGTGGACTACAACGATCCATATTTTCCGACCGTCGGTCACGGCCGCCATTATGCGTTGAATATGTCGTCCGTAGCTCTGGATAAGGTCGGAGACTACGACTGTGTGCTGATCGCCACCGATCATTCCGACTACGATTACGAGGCGATCGCGAGAGAATCCCAGTTGGTTATCGACACGCGCAATGCCACCCGCCGGATCGCCGATCCGGAGGTGCAGAAGAAAATCATTCGCTGTTAAGAGGTGTTTTTTCCTTGGCAAGTGGTCGCGAGCGATTCGTTCCTTGTTCAGCGCGATCAATTGTGAGCCACGATTATTTGTGATTGGCGACAGGCACCAGAACACTCGCGGAATTGTGAGTCAATGCGGCGAAAGCTCTGCGGCCATCGGTTCCAGGCAGCGGCAGAAGATTGCTTGCCAGCAGCGCCAGGTTGTAAATTGCCAGCCAGTGCCAGACCGCCGGCGCGCTCCACAGGGCAGCGGCAATCAGCGCATTCACCAGCGGTCCACTCAGGGAGATTGCAACCTCATCGGTCGGCCCCTGTGCCGGTTTGCGTTTGATATAGGCCCCCCGCAGGCACAGGCCAATTTCAGAGGTATCCACGCCTGAGGCCCGCGCAGCCAGTAGATGTCCGCATTCATGCAGCAGTAGACTTGCCAGGGTCAGCAACCCCAGCAGCAGTCCAGATCCAAAGTGGCCGCTCATTGGCCCGAGCCCGACCAGCAGGACCGCCGCAATGGTTACCGCGCCACCGCGGCTGATCCGAAACCTGACCACATTGGCCTCCACCTGGCCCGTCGCTGAGCCGCATTCCAGCTAAGATGCAGCAATCGGTTGGCCAATGTGGAAACACTGTGAAAGCGCCGCGTTTTATGGACTGTTGTGAGACTCAGGTGGGCAATGCTTTGCCAATGAGAGGTTGGGAAGTGCAAGGGCTTGCGCACTCAATTGGCATAGGTTAATTCGCCGCACCGGACACGCGCGGCTTTCTCCGCTCAGAATTCGCTTGGATCACCGAGCGCAGGTGACCCACAGAATCAGGCAGAACC
This sequence comes from Acidobacteriaceae bacterium, assembly GCA_050746425.1. Classification (GTDB taxonomy): domain Bacteria; phylum Acidobacteriota; class Terriglobia; order Terriglobales; family Acidobacteriaceae; genus JAKAAZ01. Next base: position 7,792 of record JBOGLY010000052.1, on the reverse strand, counting down.
CGGTCAGGATACTGCCCGTTTCTTTTCAGCGTCATTAATGGTGGTGGTTGGCGTATCGAGCTGCTTCCTTTAGTTCCTGAGATGCCTGAGCGAGAAGATCTTTCGCCCTCTGCGCGTGATCGCCGAGATGGTCCCGATTGGCCTGTTGCGCCGACTCGATCTTCGCGTACGCGTGAGCGATCGACCTTTGGGCGGACGCCAGGTTGGGGTGTCTTCCTGGATCGATGTTTTGAACGGGTTGTTGAGCGAACAGCAATGACGCGGGTGAGAGAGCGAAACAAAGTGCGGTACCCAGAATCAGGTTTTTCTTGGTCCTCATGACGTCTCCTTGTAGTCAAAGTTTTCGACACGGAACATTGAAAAGAGCCCTGCCACCATATCCCGACGTTTCGCAATTTGTGGATGGCCCGAGTCCAACCCGGTCGACAGTCGAATAATACACCGGGAAAATACACGCCGCACGCGAGATTGTCCACCGACTCAAACCCAGAGAATCTGCAGTTATGAATGGCTGAGAAAAAAAGGGAGCCCGTCGCTCTTACGCTATAAGCGATATGGCGCGACGGGGGTTTGTCCAGGACACTGCCCCGAGGAGGACGTCGGATTGCAGTCCAGCATCCTCCTTGGGTTGGGTCATCTTTGGCTCAGGCACGTGACTTAAAACAGCTCTTTGAACGGCGTCTCCGGAGTGATGCGTTTCGCCGACAGCACGCCGGTAAACCACACGTAGACGTTTCCGGAAGTGTCATACGCGCGCAGGTTGAAGGTTCCGGAGTAAGAATTTCCGTCCGGGCTCAGTTGAACCCTCTCAATGATCTGCGCCCCTGCCTGGGGATTTCCTACGCTGCCCACCGGCGCCGTTGGGTCGTATACGTTCCCCTGCCAAGGAATGTGGTTCAGCAGATAAGAGCGCTGCCCAGTGCGTTCCCAGACTCCAAGGCAGAAGTTTCCGTCCTGGGCCGAGCGCGAAGAATTCATGATTTCCGTACCATCTCTGTGCCAGACTACAACGGAGTTGTCGATGACCGCTCCACCCGCCGTGGGAATGGTCTCTCCGTTTTGGGTCTTTGCCGTAAAGATCACGTGCCACATGCCGACAATCGAGGGTCCGCGGTCCTCGTCGCCGTCAAAGTCCGTCCGGAGCAGCGAAGGTATCGCTGGGCGGTATTGAGGGTTCCAGCTCATCGGCTTGATCGGCTTGTTTAACAAACCGCACTGTGCCTCAGCCACGGGAGCAACGGCGAAAGCAAGAGCCGCAACTCCGACGCAAGACATGATTTTCCAGAATTTCTTTTTCATTTTCTCCTCCTCGACCGGGCGAATGCGCCGGCCAAATTGAAGCTAACCGCCGCCGGCGCTGGTTGGTCAATGAAGAGGCGGTGAATATCAGGTGAAGTTTTGGTAAAGGCAACCAAAGCCTTTGAATCGATTGAGATGAGAGAAAATCTCGAATGCTATACTGCCCCTGTCGAGGGGTTCCATGGCGGTTGCCCTGTATCAATTCGGCGACTTCCAACTCGACTGTGGGCGGTTGGAACTCCTGCAAAGCGGCCAGCCCGTGCGGCTCGAACGCAAGCCCATGGAACTGCTGCTGCTACTGCTTGCCAGCAATGGGCATCTCGTCACCCGAACTGAAATTGCTGAGCGGCTTTGGTCGAAAGAAGTCTTCGTCGATACCGAGCACGGCATCAATACCGCCGTTCGCAAAATTCGACGGGTCCTCGGCGATGATCCGGATCGCCCCCGATTTGTGCAAACGGTCACCGGCAAAGGCTACCGCTTCTCGGTGCCAATTGTTGCGATTCCCGTGGCGACTGGGCCAACGGAACCCACCCTGTCCACTCCTGCTCCGTTCTGGAGAAGGCCGTCCGCATGGTATGTCGCGGCAGCAGTCTGCGCGGCCTCAGTGGTCCTCGGTATAGCCTCCTATCGCTATGGCCACAGGGCTGCTCGCGTCGCATTTACCCAGATCACCGACTTTACGGATTCTGCCGTCGCGCCCGCCTTGTCGCACGACGGACACATGGTCGCATTTATCCGAGGAAGCGATGCTTTTCTCAGTCCTGACCAAATCTATCTGAAAGTGCTTCCTGACGGAGAGGACAGGCGACTCACCGACGATCCACGACCGAAGTACGGCCTGGCATTTTCGCCGGACGGTTCTGAGGTCGCATATTCGGTGTTCGATCGCTCCGGTTTTGCAACTTACGCCGTGCCAGTAACAGGAGGCGAATCTCACCTCCTCCTGAGTAATGCTGCGGGACTGGTCTGGCTCAACCCACACGAACTTCTATTTTCCGAAGCCAAATCGGGTATTCACCTGGGAGTTGTCACTGCGTCCGAAACGCGCTCCGGCCTTCACGAAATTTACTTTCCCCCTCACGAGCGCAGCATGGCCCATTACTCATATCCTTCTCCCAATCGTCTCTGGGCATTGGTGGTAGAGATGGACGAAAACGGCAAATGGAGCCAATGCCGGCTCGTTTCTCTCAATGGCAATGATCCGCCAAGACCCATCGGGACGGCCGGTGCATGCACCTCCGCGGGTTGGTCGCCTGATAACTCGTGGATGTATTTCACCGCCACGATAAAAGGAAGCAGTCATATCTGGCGCGAGCGCTTCCCGGACGGTGAACCACAACAGGTCACCTTTGGGCCAACCGAAGAACAAGGAATCGCCGTGGAACCAAGTGGGCGCTCCTTGATCACTTCCATCGGCCTGCATGAGAGCACCCTCTGGATTCATGATCCTGGCGGTGGCCGCCCACTCTCTGCCGAGGGCGAAGTCGTAACCGGTGAGTCGCCTCCCTCGTTCAACTCGGACAACTCGGCGGTCTATTACCTTTGGCGACGCCGAGAGGGGGACTCTGATGCTGAACTGTGGCGCGCATCTGTGAAGTCAGGGAAAAGTGAATCGGTGTTACCCGGCATCGCCGTGATTTCTTTTGACCTGTCGCCTGATGGCAGGCAGGTTGTTTATGCGACTTCAGCACCCGGCGGAACGACAAAGATATGGTTGGCGCCTGTCGACAGGAGCACTCCCCCGCGGAGAATCGGCGGTTCCGGTGGGACAAACCCGCACTTTGGACCGCGAGGACTGATACTTTACCAACAGTCGGATGGGAAAGCGAACTTCCTCAAGCAGATGAATCCCGACGGATCAAACTCGTCCAAGGTGGTTCCGGATCCCATTATCGATTTTCAAGGCGTCTCCCCTGGTCGGCGGTGGGCCATCGCCGCAGTCCCAATAGGGCCGCAACGCGATGGAGCGATCGAAGTAGCGATTCCGCTAAACGGTGGCCCTCCTCGGCGCGTGTGTGCGGGCTACTGCGTGGTTACGTGGTCAACGGATGGGCAGTTCCTCTTTATTCAGGTAGAACCCGCGTCGTCAAGAGACCCAGGCCGCACGCTGGCCATTCCAGTCGGTCAAATGGAAGACCTGTCGGACCTTCCGCCTGGAGGAATCGCTCCGTTTGTGGAGCCAATCGTTGGCAAAGGATATTACTCGATCCCGCACGGCAATCTCGTTCCCGGCAGAGATCGTGAACACTTTGCTTATGTGGTCACCACCACGCACAGAAACTTGTATCGTGTTTCGCTGGGAAAATAGCGGCTCGACTGCAGAGCATGGGACCAGTGAAGGATATTCCGACGCAACTGTCCACATGCTTCGCGGCGGGTCTGATCGCGTCTGGTGTGCAAAGTAAATGCGTCCCATCGACATTCCATTGATTTTTGGGCCATTTGTTCGTAGAATTAGGAGTGAGCTACGCCTTCGCGCCTGCAGCAGGGCTGGCCGCACCGCTCTCTCGTTTCTATCGCACGCATCCTAAGCCAGCAAAGGAACAACGACTTCATGGCAAAACGCCGCGGAAATCCCAACTGGGGCAAGCCCGAGCCAATCGGCCCGGTAGTGCCAACGGTTACGTCTTTTGAGCAGGTTGTCAAGGAATACAAATTGACCCCTGACCAATACATTCGGTCCACTCGGCTGAGAGAATGGGCACGACGGAATAAGAACTCGAAGTACATTCCGGAAGCGCTGCTTGAAGCCTGGGGTTTTGAGATCGAATCTTCGCTTTAAAAATCGTTCGCGCCTCATGCGATGCCACCCCTGAGCAGGGTGGCATTTGTTTTGCCTTCAGGCCGTTATTGACTCTGGTCCGGTTGGAACGGCTTCGCTAATCCCACTCTAGCCGCAAAGTACGCGACTAGAATGGGGCACCCTGATCCAATGGTTTAGGGCCGGAGTATAGGCAGCAGTCTCGGTACAATGAATCCAATGAATGCGTCCGCTCCGTTTATCGATGTTCCGACAGCCCTGGAAGAAATCCGGGCAGGGCGCATGATCGTTGTCGTGGACGACGAAGGCCGCGAGAATGAGGGCGACCTGACGCTGGCTGCCGAGTTCGTCACGCCGGAAGCGATCAACTTTATGGCGCGGTTCGGTCGTGGACTCATCTGCCTGGCGCTGACGGAAGATCGCGCGGATTATCTCCGTCTGCGCCCCATGACGGAGGAGAATACTTCCCGCTTCGGCACCGCATTTACAGAGAGCATTGAAGCGCGCGAAGGCGTGACCACGGGGATCTCCGCCCATGATCGCGCGCACACGATTCGCGTTGCGATCGATTCGAAATCCGGTGCCTCGGACCTGGCGAGGCCGGGGCATGTATTTCCGCTGCGCGCGCGTCGGGGCGGCGTGTTGGTGCGCGCCGGTCAAACCGAAGCGTCGGTCGATCTGGCGCGCATGGCAGGCCTTGTTCCCGCAGGAGTCATTTGCGAAATCATGAAAGATGACGGCACCATGGCGCGCGTGCCGGACCTGATCGAGTTCTGCGCCGAACATGACATCAAATTGCTTACCGTTGCTGAACTGATCCGCTATCGTCTGCAGAACGAGCGCAACATTCGCCGCGTGGCTGAATCGATGCTGCCGACTCCGTTCGGCGAGTTTCGCATGATCGCGTACGAGAGCGAAATCGATGGCGGCGAGAGCCACATCGCCCTGGTTTACGGCGATGTTGCGGAGATCGAAGAGCCTGTCCTGGTGCGCGTGCACACGCATTGCCTCGCCGGCGATGTGTTCGGCACTCCATTATGCGATTGCCAGCAAGTTGTTCGCCGGTCGCTACAAATGATCGCGGAGGCGGGGCGCGGCGCGTTGATTTATCTGCACAACAACACTAAAGGTTTCAGAATCGATACCAGAGGGCCTGATGCACGCCTGATTTTTCATCGCGATCTGCGCGCGCACGAGCGCAGTGAAGATCGCCAATTTCGCATCCTGCGCCAGGTGGGACTGGGCGGCCAGATATTGTCCGACTTGAAAATACATAAAATTCGATTGTTGACGAACACGCCCACCCACGTTCCGGCGCTGCAAGGGTTCAACGTGGAAATTGTCGAGCAGGTCCCGATTCCGTTGGAAAAGCCCTCGGTCATGGGCCGCTAGTTTCGCGTCGAATTTCGTTCCAACATGACAATAAATTGTCATGTTGACAGCATGTTGACGACAATATGTTGTCAATATGACAACATATTGTCGCATTAACGCCAAATGGATTCTCCTCGGAATATTTCTTCTACTTCATGGACGGCGGTTCTTCAGGTATGGCGGTTCCGTCGGCGCGCGGATCGGAGGCGCCGAAGTTCACGCCCGAACTGCTATCGTGGAGCACGGCGTTGCCTCGTCCCATCACCTGCGAGTAACGCGGGGTTACTTGCAACAGATGCCCTTTCGATGACAAGCCAACCAGTACCGGTTCCGGATAGCCAGCTTCGATGGATACGGCGCACCCGGCGCCGACGCTGCCGCGAAAGCGCGCTGCGCTCAATGCGTCCTGAATGTTCATGTCGAAGTCGACCACATTCGCGACGAACTGCGCGTGCGCCTGCGCCTGATTGAATCCTCCCATGATGCCGAACGCCATGGTGAGATCGCCCTTTTTCATGAAGCCGGGAATGATGGTGTGCAGCGGGCGCTTGTGCGGAGCCAACGAATCGGGCTTGTTCGGACTCAACGTGAAGCCTGCCGCGCGGTTCTGCAGTACGAAGCCGGTCCCCGGCGCAACCAGACCGCTGCCGAAGCCGCCGGCGTCACTCTGAATCAAAGACACTTCATTTCCGTCGCGGTCCACCACGGCAAGATAGGTGGTGTCGCTTGACAGGCGCGCCATCTGGTCTTTCAGGCGCGAAGGAAGCACGGTACAGTGCGCGCGGTCCATGTCGATCAGTTTCGCGCGTTCCGCCGCGAGGCTCTTCGAAATCAACTCGTCGGTCGGAATGCGATTCGTCCGCGGGTCGCCGACGTAATGCAGCATGTCCGCATAAGCGAGCTTCTTCGCCTCCATCTCCACGTGCAGCGTGTTCACGCTGTCATGGCCCCACTGACGCAGAGGAAAATTCTCCATGATGTTCAGCATGGAAAGCGCCGCGATGCCCTGCGTATTCGGAGGTATCTCGAACACCGTCCAGCCGCGATAGGTGGTCGAAACAGGCGCGACCCATTGCGGCTGAAAATCCGCAAGATCGGCGGCGGACATAAAGCCGCCGCGTTCCTTGGACAATTTCACAATTGCAGCGGCAATGGGTCCACGATAAAAACCATCGCGCCCTTTTTCGGCGACGAGCCGAAGCGAGGAAGCGAGTCCCGGATTGTGAAATACCTGGCCGACCGCCGGGGCATGGCCGCCCGGTAAAAATACCGGCGCGAAGGTGGGCTCATCCGCAAATTGCGCGGACAGTTCTTTCCAGTTTTCCGCGTCGGTTTCCGGGATGGCGACGCCATGCTCGGCATAAAAGATTGCGGGCTGCAGATCGTCCGCTAGCGTCAGCTTGCCAAAGCGATGATGCAGCGCGTCCCATCCAGCGACCGCGCCAGGCACCGATACAGACTGGATACCTCTCGATGGCATCGAGCCAGTGATGCCTTTCGCCTTGAGCGCAGCAATACTCATACCGGCGGGCGACCATCCGCTGGCATTCAGACCGTACAGTTTTTTGGTCTTTGCGTCGTACACGATAGCGAACAGGTCTCCGCCCATGCCATTCATCATCGGCTCGATGACGCCGAGCGCTGCATTCGCGGCAATCGCCGCGTCGACCGCACTGCCACCTTGTGCGAGCACCGCCGCGCCTGCCTGCGATGCCAGTGTCTGGCTGGTGGCGACTATGCCGTAACGCGTGACTGTCATCGAGCCGGCGTATTTTCGGCCCGGATCCGCGGATGCGGAACTGAAGGCGAGCAGCAACACCGCAAACGCCAAGACGCCGGTAGCGCAATGATGCAGTTTCGTGTTCAGCATTCAGCAGCACCTCCGAACCGCTTCAGCGTATCACGGGCGGCAGATCGGCTAGCGCCTTGTCTTTTCTCAAATCGGCTTCGAGCGTGTGCGCGTCGTGGAACAGCAACGCGTGCAAACCTAGTGCGCGCGCGCCTTCGACATTTTCTAAGCGATCGTCGATAAACAATGCTTCCTCGGGACGCACGTCGAGTTCGCGCAAGGTGTGGTTGTAAATTTCCGCCATGGGTTTGACGATGTTCAACTCGCAAGACCATGTGAGATGGTGGAAGTCATCGAGCCAGCGAAAGTTTTCCTTCATGTATGCGAGCAAGTCTTCGCCCATGTTGGACAGGATCGCGGTCTTCATTCCGGAGGCTTGCACCCGGCGAGCCCATTCCATCATGACTGGATCGACGGTTGCCCATAGCAGAACATCCTGTTCAATGAGTTCGTTCACCTGACGCGGCGAAAACGAGATTCCAGCATCGCGCGCGATTGCCGGCCAG
>JBOGLY010000051.1:0-10680 GCA_050746425.1 Acidobacteriaceae bacterium | reverse complement strand
GCTGCGGTCCGTTCGAGGACGCCAACGGCAATGTCACCACGCGCTACTACCAGCAGCAGTTTTCGTCCCTGTTCGCCTGGTCGTCGATCGGAACCAGCAGCTACAATGCATTGCAACTCACCGCGCGCAAAGTGGCCAGCTCCGGCCTGTCTTTCAACTTCAGCTATACCTATTCCAACTCGATCGATCTCGGGTCCGACACGGAACGAGCCAGCGAGTTCACGACCAACAGCTTTGGGTTCATCACCAACGCCTTCAACCCAAAAACGAACCGCGGCGTGTCGGACTTCGACACCCGCCACTTGCTCACCGGAGATTTCATCTATCAGCTTCCGTTTGGCCGCGGCATGAGATATGGTGCCGAGTCCAACCGGGCTGTCGACGCCTTCATCGGCGGCTGGACTCTCTCCGGGATCACCCGCTGGTCCAGCGGCCTGCCCTTCAGCATTTTGCCGCCGCTCAGCTATAACACCGATTATCAACAGAACACTTTCGCTGTGGTCACCGGACCCATCAAAGTCCACAAGCATTTCGTCGCCGGCGGCGTGCCGGAGGTCTTTGCCGACCCCGACGCGCTCAACAACGGCATCGCCACAGGCAGCCCGCTGCGCTATCCGTATCCCGGCGAGGGCGGCAGCCGCAACGTATTTCGCGGCGACGGCTATTTTGAGCAGGATGGCAGCTTGTCGAAGGTCTGGAAGACCCACAGCGATCAGACCTTGCGCTTCGCCTGGGAAGTCTTCAACGTGACGAACTCCTCCCGCTTCGATACCAGCCCGATCAGCGCTTTTGGCGGACTGAATACCCAGGTCACAGGCGGCGCCAGCTTCGGCATTTACAGCTCCTCCCTTGTTCAGACGCGCAAACAGCAATTCTCCCTCCGCTACGATTTCTAGAACCAATCTGGGTGCCCCATCCTTTGCGCGTCCTTGTGCGCAAAGGGTGGGATGCAGCACATCCCGTGCCGCACAGATCGCAAATACGACTTGCCGCCGCCAGAATCCCACCAGGGTCTCCAGCGTTTTTCTTAGTGCGACCAGTTCAAGCTCCACACCTAGAATCCGCCCATCAGTCAACAAGCTTGTTTTCAAGTATCCTGAAAGTTCTGGTTTTTTCTTGCGCATTTGCGTTCCTGGATACTCCATGAAAGCCATTTCCCTCGATCTGGGCGGGTCTCACGTAAATCTTGCGGTGGTTGAAGACGCAACCATTCTCGCGTCGCGGGAAATTTCCGTCGACTCGGGCGCCCCACTCCTCCCCTTGCTGCCTGTTTTCAAATCGATCGTCTACGAAATACTCGCGAAGCTGGGCATTTCCGCAAAAGACTGCGTCGGCATGGCGATGGGATGTGCCGCCATGGTCGATCACGCCGCCGGGCGCGTGGTCTCAACCAACGGAAAATTTGAAGACGCTCCCGGAATCGATCTGGTCGCGTGGTGCCGCGCGGAATTCGGCATTCCTTTCGCCGTCGAAAACGACGCTCGCATGGCCCTGCTCGGCGAATGGTACGCAGGCGCCGCCAGGGGCGCGGACGATGTTGTCATGATTACGCTCGGCACCGGCATTGGCGGCGCGGCCATGGCTGGCGGCAAGGTGTATCGCACCAAACAAATCCAGGGCGGCTGCCTCGGCGGACACATTCCGGCCCTTTTCACCGGAAGAAAATGCACCTGCGGCGGCTTTGGATGCATGGAGGCCGAAGCCTCCGGCTGGGCATTGCCGCTGATCGCAATGGAGTGGCCCGGGTTTCAGCAAAGCCGCCTGGCTACCCTTAACCGAATCGATTTTCGCAGCTTGTTTGAGTTCGCCCGCGACGGCGACCCAGTCGCCACTGCGATACGCGATCGATGCATGCACGTGTGGGCATGCGGCACCGTCGGTCTGATCCACGCCTATGGCCCGGAGCTGGTCGTCATTGGCGGCGGCGTCATGCGCAGCGGCCACTTGATTCTCCCCTACATCCAGGAATACGCCAGTAAATATTCATGGACGCCCAGCGGCCCTGTTTCTATTGTGCCCGCCGCGCTGGGAAACGACGCCGGCCTGTTAGGCGCGATTCCTCTGCTGACCGATGTTGATTCGACCGTGAAAACTGCGACTTGGCGGGCGAATTGAGCTGTATTGGGGCCTTCTCTAATTCGACTTGGCAGCTCTGAAGACTGCGACGGCCCCCGCCTGCATATTTACAGTCGCAAGGGTGCGACCGTTTGCCTCCGTCACAGGAACGATTTCTCCGGTGATTACATCGGCAACGGTGTAGTGGCCTTTAAAACTTACGACGGCTTTTTGCGCGCCGCCCCAGTTCGACAAGACCGCCGCAAATCCCGTGGGCTGCACCATCCCGCGAAACATGATTTCCCGTGAACCCTTGGCCAGCGAGACGTCCTCGCCACTTGTCGCAGCAACCGCGGGGCCAACGATCCATTGCTGAACGATCGGATTGAATCGCATGGCGTAGGCTAGGGTCACCGCCGATTCAAAATAGAACACATGGCCCTTGCCGAATACGTGTTTAACTTCAAACGGCTGCCCATCCTTCGTGCGCAGAACCACGTCGGCCCCCTTCAATTCCAGCGGCAACTTCCATAGTTCCCCGCCTTGTTCATTCTGCAAAGCCACTGAATATGGATCGTCCGGCTGCATCGGATACAAGTCTGACGCCTCGACGCCAAACAGATCCGTCATGCCGCCAGGAATTGTGGCCCTCACCTTCCCAGTTGCATTTTTCCATCCGGTCAATCCGTCGGCCCAAAGCGTCCCGCCATCGCTCACGTACTTCTTAAGCGCGGCGATTGCCTGATTGTCGAGCGCATAAGAATATGGAATGTACAGCACGTCGTACTTCTGCAATTCGTCGCTTTTCAGTTGGTCGAGATCTACAAAGTCTGTAGGAACATGCGCCCGATGCAGCGCCAGATAGCAGCCCAGCAAAGATTTTTGGACTTCGTCCTGGCGATGCTGCGATCTTCCGTCCAGGCTGATAAGGACTTGCGCTTCGCGGTTGTATAGGATGGCGACCTTGGCCGGCTGCGCATAAGCCTGATTCAACCACTGATTTCGTTCGAGCGTCTCTGCAATAGCCTTCACCGCTGGCACCCGAACGGATGGGTTTCCATCGAGACCCACCAGCCCCCATTCGCCGCCTTCAGTTCCAATATTCCGCGGACTCCACAGCCAGAAAATTACCGCGCGACTGCCCGCGCCATAGGAATCCCACATCCATCGCGTCAAATCGCCCGGCGTCTCGGTAAATGCGAAACGTCCAGTAAACGCTGCCGGGCCACTCTGCAACTCCGTTACCCAAAGCGGCTTGCGCGGTCGAGCCACGCTGGCGCCTGCCACCAGATCCAGTCGATACGCATACAGTTCTCCGTAATCGTGTTCGGGTGTCGTAGCCTTCATCGTCCAGTGCATCGAAACGCCAACAATGTCCTGAACCTTCTTCTCCTTCCATGCGTCCTGCCCCTCTGCATCGCCAATCGGCCGCGTGACATTGAAGTGGACGGGATGGTTCGGATCGATCGCCAGCACCTGCTCTTTCACCCAATTCAGCTCTTCAATCAAATTGTCGACGTTAAAATTCCTCCAGTCGATGACAGCGTTGTAGTCTGTCCAATAATTCTCTAGTTGTTGTTGCGTGATCGTCGCGTCTGAAAATTGCTTGAGCGAATGAAACCACACCCGATCCAAATTGGTCACGGTGCCATACTTCACTTGCAGCCAATTTCCGAATGCATGAAATGTGGCCGGATCGGTGTCATACTTGGCAGGCTCGTTCATCAGCAGCCATACGCCTTGCGCAGGATTGTCCCTATACCGCCCCACCACCTTCCTCAAATAGACAGCCGCAGCCAATCGATTTGCCGGATCGTCCAGGTTTACACGACTGTGGTAGAACGGGGTCTTCCCAGTCCATCCCGGCGGATCCTCCGGACACAACGTTGCAGCGATCTGGATACCGTTTTTTGCTGCTGCACCATAAATCCAATCGTAATGACTGAAATCCCACACCCCCGGAATCCGCTCCACATCGTCCCAGATAATAAAGATTCGGACCAGCGTCAGGCCCGTCGCATGCATCAGCTGAAATTGCTTTTCGACCGATGCTTTCGTATCGGTGCGGTTCAGAAAAAACTCCGCCCCGATGCGCAGTTTCCCTGTCAACTCCGTAAGCTTTGCCTCTCGCGGCGCGCTGGCGGGTGCAGGCGTTTCCGCGTGGCCAACCGTGTCGGCAAGCGCGACAGCAAGCAATACGCAAATCTGGCATAAAACCTTCGGCAATTTTTCCCTCTCCACAATCATGGCAGGTGCCTTTCCAGTTCGCTCCGGCTTCATTTTTTGTTCTTGGCTAACTTACCATGAAACTGCGAACAAACCTTTGTTTCGCAAGGGACTGTGTAAACTTAGACGTTCAAGCCTGCGCCATGGATCCCGATCGTCTCTGCGTTGTATTGGTATCCCCGCGAAACCCATTGAATATCGGGGCGGCCGCGCGCGCCATGTGCAACTTTGGATTTCATCGCTTGCGCATCGTGAGCGCCTACGACCCATCTTTTCGGGAGGCGAGGTCAGCCGTGGGCGCTTCCAACGTTCTGGCTAACGCAGAACATTTTGCATCGCTGGCGGACGCTGTCGCGGACTGCACGCTGGTTGTCGGCACCACCGCGATTGGACATCGCCAGATGCAGCACCCGCTGAAATTGCTGCGCGACGGCGCCTCCGAAATCGTTGCAGAGATGGGTGCTCCGCCCAGCGCTCAAACGCGTGTCGCGATTTTGTTTGGTTCAGAAAAATTCGGCCTCTCGAATCGAGACCTCAGCCACTGCCATTGGCTGATGCACGTCCCGACCAGCGAAGAACAGCCGTCCATGAATCTGGGGCAGGCCGTCGCCGTTTGTCTGTATGAAGTCGCGCGAGATGCAGCGATTTCCTTTCCCTCGCCGAAAACTTCGCACGCATCGGCAGAAGAAGTGGAACGAGTGACCACCCTGCTTCTTGAAGCGCTGCACGCAAGCGAATACTTCAACGATCGGACCCGCGCTAACCGCGAAGAAGCCATCCGCCGCATGGTGCGACGCATGGGATTGTCTGGCGATGACGCCTCGACATGGCTTGGCATATTGCGCCAGTTCCTATGGAAACTCAGCAAGAAAAGCTAGAGCGCTTTCACGGATCGCGTAATGTCTGGGGTGCCCTATCCTAGCGGAACTAGGGTGGGATAGCGGGAAGCCAGCATTGCAATAATACTGAAAGTCTTCTAACCCAAGCCCGTCCGCATTTTGTTCCGCCAACGCATCGCCACATAAATGGGCACCCCCACCGCGACAATCGCCAACCCTGGCCATGTTGTCGCCGGGCGATACATGAACAGCACGACCACAATGACGCTTGCACCCGCTATATAGATCAACGGCAGCCATGGATAACCCCAAACACGATACGGACGCTCGGCGTTCGGACGCGTTTTGCGTAGCCGCATCACTCCGCCAATCGTCAAAATATAAAACAACAGTGCCGCCGATATCACATAGTCCAACAGGTTGCTGTACAAGTTGCCATATTGCTGCGTGATCGGATTCCACGTGCGCGGCAGCACCAGAAAAGCCGTCCAGATACCCTGAATTGCCAGGCCCCAGCCCGGTACGCGAGCGCGATTCAACCTGCCCGCGGGCGGAAAAAACAGGTTGTCGTGGGCCATGGCATAGTACACGCGCGCGCCGGCCAGCGTCATCGCATTTGCCGTCCCAAACGTAGAAACCATAATTGCAATCGCCATCAGCGCCGCGCCGGCATACGGGAAAATGCTTTGCAGCGAAGCGGTGGCAACGCGGTCCGCCGGCGCATGCTGAATCGCGGTCAACGGCAACGTCAACAGATAGGCCAAGTTCGCCAGCAAATACAGCGCGATTACCGACGAGGTCCCGATCGCCAGCGCCCGCGGCAAATTGCGCGATGGATCTTTCACCTCCGCCGCGACAAACGTAATGTCGTGCCACGCGTCCGCGGCGAACAGCGATCCGGACTGGGCGATGCAGATCGCCAGAAACAGCCCCAGCCCCGTCGACGCGTCCATTCCCCTGGCAAACGGCATCGGGTGTCGCACCCCCCAGAAGCGATGAAAGTTTTCCACCAGCGCCGCATGGTGAATCCCGATTGTGCAGCCCAGCACAATCAGCGCCAGCAGCGCTCCAATCTTTGCCACGGTAAAAACATTTTGCAAAATGCGGCCGTAATTCAGCCCAAGACTGTTCGCGAACGTCAACGCCACCACGATCGCAATCGCCAGCAACTGCGTGGTGGATAGTGAAACGAAATAGCTTCCTAGTACATGCTTCGGCGCAACCAGATAATGGTTGCCGGAAATAAACGGAAACAGCACGCCCGCGAACCTCGCAAACGCAATCGCCACCGCCGCAATCGTGCCCGTCTGGATCACCGTCCACAACGTCCAGCCGTAGAGAAACCCGATCAGCGGAGAAAATGCTTCCCGCAGGTAGACATACATCCCGCCCGCTTGCGGCATCATCGCCGCCAGCTCGCCATAAACCAGGCCGCCAGTCACCGTCAGCACCCCGGTCACCACCCACGCCATCAACAGCCATCCAGGGCTGGCAATCAGGCGCGCCATCTCCGCCGGCACAATAAAGATGCCGGAACCCACCATGATGCCGATCACGATCATTGAAGAGTCGAACAGCCCCAGGCCGCGCGTAAAATCTCGCGGTCCGGATTTCTCTTCTTCGACCTGGACTGAACGGAAGGTCATGGATGCACTCGCGCAATGGAACTATACTCAGGCAGCAAGAACTTTTTTCTACCGCTCGAAATCGACCTGCCTGCTTGCGGAATTGTATCGACCCGCTTGCGGAATTGTATCGGACGGGTGGGCGAATTGATTTTGCATTCGTGGCAAACTACTGAAAACAGTCTTATAGGAGAATCGCGTGCTTTTTTTAGGAATTGACGTTGGCACCGGCGGGACCCGTGCCGTACTGATCGACGCTGCAGGAAAAATAGTCGCTTCACACTCCACTGAACATTTTCCGTTTCAATCCGCGTTTCCCGGCTGGGCAGAACAGGACCCCGATGACTGGTGGCGCGCCGCACAACAATCCATCCGTTCCGTGTTGGCTGCAGCCGCCTGCAAACCTGCGGAGATCGCCTCCATTGGACTCACCGGTCAAATGCATGGTGCCGTTCTGCTCGACGCGGACGGAAAAGTCCTTCGCCCATCGCTGATCTGGTGCGACACCCGCAGCGCTCCGCAATGCGACTGGCTCCACGCCACGCTTGGCCGCGAGCATGTGATTGAGTTGACCTGCAACCCGGCGCTTCCAAATTTCACGCTGACAAAAATTCTCTGGGTGCGCGATCATGAGCCGCAGGTCTTCGCGCGCATCGCCCACATCCTGTGCCCAAAAGATTACGTTCGCTTCCGCATGAGCGGCGTCTACGCAATGGACGTGCAGGAGGCATCCGGCACGCTCCTGCTCGACGTCACAAACCGCCGCTGGTCGCAGCCGATGGCCGAAGCCTCCGGCGTACCCATGGAGTGGCTGCCGCAATTGTTCGAGTCATCCGAGATCTGCGCCAATGTCAGCGCCGCCGCCGCCGTCGCGACCGGTCTGGCGGCAGGAACGCCCATCGTTGCAGGTGCCGGCGATCAGGGAGCAGGAGCGGTAGGGATGGGAATTCTCAAGCCTGGTTCTGTCAGCGCCACCATTGGCACCTCGGGCGTCGTCTTCGCCGCAACCGATCGGCCCATCCGCGATCCGGGCGGGCGCCTTCATACGTTTTGCCACGCCGTTCCCGGCCGCTGGCACGTCATGGGCGTTACCCAGGGCGCCGGACTTTCTCTGCGCTGGTTTCGAGATGTCATCAGCGCTGGCGTCAGCGGCGGACCTTCCTCCTACGAGCAATTGATGGCGCTCGCCGCCGAAGCGCCTGCCGGAAGCGAGGGAGTTCTGTGGGCGCCTTATCTTTTCGGCGAGCGGACCCCCTACCTCGATCCAGAAGTCCGCGCCGCATTTGTCGGACTCAACGCGTCTCATCGTCAAGCCCACCTGACGCGCGCGGTGCTGGAAGGCGTGGCCTACAGCCTGCGCGACACCTTCACATTGTTTGCCGAGCTTGGCATCCCAGTGCGCGGCGTGCGTCTCGGCGGCGGCGGCGCGCGCGGTCCGCTCTGGCGACAAATTCAAGCCGACATCTATGGCCGACCGGTAGAACTTCTCGTAGCCGAAGAAGGCGGCGCGTATGGCGCTGCATTGCTCGCCGGGGTCGGCGCAGGCGCATGGCCGGATATTGACATTGCCTGCGAATCCTCCATTCGGGTCGCGGAAACCATCAAGCCCGATCCCTCGACGCGCGCAATATATGAACGCGGCTACGCAACCTATCGCAAACTCTACCCCGCACTCGCCAGCCTTCGCGCTTAGCGCATGTTGGCAGTGGGTCAGTTTGGCAAGAGTTGAAACAGAAGCAGGCCGGCAAAAACCTTGGTTCTTGGGTAGATCCCCGGCTTCAGCCGGGGGAGAGAGCGCGTGTAGAACCCGGCTTCAGCCACTGAGGTGTTACCCATTCAAATTGATCCGCTGCCGCATTGTTGCAGTCCCGCGCCCTATTTGCTCCGCTCAATTCCAAGCCGCACACCCAGCGTCGAGCGATAGAGCCGCGCGCATGGCTGACCGGTGCTGCAGATGACAAACATCAGATCCAGGTTCCGCGGATGCTTCTGGACCGCTTCCGCCACCGGATCGCCCTCAATCGCGACAATAAAATCGGCCGCTGCCGCTGGATCTTTCAGCGCCTGCTGCCACTGCTCGTAGTCGCCTTCGTTGATTGTCCGCCGCAACGGAAATCCTATCTGCTGCAGCGCGCCAACATGCGCTGAGGTATACATCAGCAGAGTCGATCCCGGTGGAAGCGCCATCAACTTGTCCGCCAGCGCCCGCTCAAAGGCCATGCGCGTCGCGGCGTTGACCTTGGCCTCCTGCAGTACCAGCGGCGTGGCATGAAGCAAAAACGCATTGCTGGCAAGAATTAACGCAAGCGAAAATCCCAATATCGGCCGGGTCCACTGCGGCCATTTCCCCATCGCGGCCAGCACCGCGAATGCCGGAAACAAAGCAAATGCCGGCAACAGTTCCATCCCATACCGCGTGTTGTAGTAGGAGTGCGGAAACCATACCGGCAGAAAAATCGGCACCGATCCGTATGCCACCGACCATGTATAAAACGGGACGGGCAGCCAGAACAAAATCGCGGCAGGTATCGCGCGGCTGCGAAAACGGACCAGCGCCCAGGCCGTGCCCGCCGCCGCCATCAGCAACAACCATCGCCCGCAGCGCAACGGCGCCGCTCCCATCTTCGCGGACTTCACATAATAAAGAAACGCCCACCACAGATGGTGCCAGCCCGGATACGGCAGCGATCCCGGCCTGGTAGTCCGCCGCGCAATTGCCCGCGCGGAGTACGGTCCGCGCAAAAAATCCAGCGGATCGCCGTACATGCGCCAGTTGTAACCGAGCCAGGTCAAGGGCGCGGCAAGCAGGCACAACGTGCAGGCGACAAATACTCCCGCGTTCGCCCGGTCTTTCCACCATCCGCGACGCAGCGCCCAAAACGCCGCCAGCAGCCACGCAATCGTGCCTAGAATCCATCCGTCGTATCGAGTAAACACCGCCGCGATCAACACCAGCGTCAGCTTAATCAACGAGCTTCGTGCCACACGCGAATCCTGGTCGCGCAACGCCGACTCGAATGCGGTGAGATGGACGACGCTCCAAATCATCAGCGCCAGATACAGCGGCTCCGTCATCGCGGTCACCGACATATACAGCAGCCCAGGATTCAGAGCGAACGCGGCAAACACCAGCAGCGCCAGCATGGGTCGCATCCAGCGTCGCGCCAGCCGATAGATGCCCGCGCATGCCAGCACATAGCTGATCATGGAAGGAATTGCGCCAGCCAACCCGTTCCGCCACCATTCCGTTCGCTGGACAAACGGCAACAACAAAAGATGCGGCAGCGGCAGCCATACCGAACCAAGCTGGCCCAGACCCGGATTGAGCGAATCGAAAATGCGCCGCGCGATATGCAGATGTGCGACCGCATCTCCATAGAGCAGCAAATATCCGCGCCTGGCACAGAACGCAAGCGATGCCGCCGACAATAGAATCGCGATCGTCGCGACCAGTTTAGTTTCTTCCCCCAGCGTCGGGGCGACGGCGGGTCGGACGGTGCGGGGACTCAATTGTCTAGTCGGCATCGAGATGCGAAAGTTCCTGAAACGATGCAAAGCGCCGGTCGATTTCCTCACGCGTAAGCGCCTGTATCCGTTCCGTGCCAAATCGCTCCACCGCAAAGGAACCCATCACGCTGCCATAAAACATCGCCCGCTTGAATTGACCCGGCGTTATCTTCGGCTGCGATGCCAGGTATCCGAAAAATCCTCCAGCGAACGAATCGCCCGCGCCTGTTGGGTCAACCACTTCCGCCAATGGCATCGCTGGCGCGCGGAAGAACCTGTTATGCACTCCGCCTCCGGGAAACGAATGGTCGCCAAAAAATGCCGTTGCGCCATACTCGCCATGCTTGACGATCAAAGTCTTCGGTCCCAATTCCATGATGCGTTCGGCCGCTTTGACCAGGTTGGCGTCCACGCCCAACAGCTTGGCC
>JBOGLY010000050.1:0-10719 GCA_050746425.1 Acidobacteriaceae bacterium | reverse complement strand
AGCCCAACCTGCCCGCAGGTGAAGGAGTGATTGACGACCGAAAACCGCGGGGACTTCTCGTGGTCCATGTAAACCTTGATGGAGCCGGTGCGAACATTGCGCACAATTCGCACGTGGTGCCATTTCAGATCCGGCAAGGCAGGAGCAGCTGTCATGCCGGCGATTCTGCGCCTCGCCGCACCATTCACGATAAAAATTCCATTGTGAACGGAGATCTTCGTGCCGGGCACATCGGATAGGTGCGTGTAATAAAAGTGGACCGGATCCTGATAATTGAACTCGATCGCCATCGAACCGCCGATGCGCCGCACATCCACGTCTAGCGTGAAGCTCCCTATCTTAATGTTCTTCAGGCGTGCGAACTGGATGGGGTGACGAGGCAACTCAGGCGGACGGGTGTGCTTCATGTGGAGGTAGTGGAGATTGCCTTCGGTGAGAATTTCCCAATCCTCGGCATAAGGCATTTGCCAGGCGTCTAGGTTGCCCGAGGTGAAATTGTGATGGATGTCGATATGTTCGTGCCCGCAGGATGCGTTGGCGGCCACGGCTGGAACGGATGGGGCCAGGAGAATCCCAGCCGAGGCGGTCAGCAGGGCCGCGGTGCGGATGATCTTCAGTCTGTGCATGGCATGAGCCTCCCTTTCGAACGTGCGTAGGAATTGAACTGCGTTCGTACCCGTTGAACCACAGGCACTGTGGGCTGCTTTCGGGATGATTGCAAGCTCCCTTTCAGACTCCAGGCATAGAGTACGTTGTTCGCCGCAGTGTCTGAAGCAGTCACTCTATCTCGATCAGGAACTTTCCGCCGCCTTGGCTTTCCTGGGGGTTGAGGCTCAGCGACAGGAGGGCGATCCGGTAAAACGGTGTGTACCGGTTCTTCTCGTAATTGTCATCGTCGGTATACCAGCGCAGCGGATACACGGGCCGGTTCAGCAGCACGTCGCTGCCTGGCGGAACTGTGATCGTAACGGTGGAGTGCGTCGTTGGATTTTCGATGACCACCCTGTGCGCCACCTTCATTGCCGACTGCCCGTCGAATGTTTTCCCGTCCACCTGTACCTTGCTGTTGTAGAAGAGGACCACCGGAAGCTGAATCAGCGCCTGCTTCGCTGCCAGCAAGTGGTAGCGGTAATGGAGTTCTAGCTGCGATTCGCTGACCGGCGCGATCTCGACTGAGAGATCTCCCTGAGCGAAACTCGCCTCCAACGACTGCCGATAAGGCCCAAATGCAAACTTTAACGCAGTCGGGAAATAGACTGCCTGGCGATCGCGTTCACTGCCTCCGCTCAAGGTGCCGAAATTGCTGCTCACGTCTTTGAACCCTGTCAGCAATTCGAAATTCGCCAGAGGCATTTTCGCTCCGACCATACTCGAGCCGCCACCAATGATCAAGCCGGTTTTCTCGTTCCAAATGCCGATCCGCGATTGTCTTTCCAGTTGGTAAATCGAAGGGCTGTACCGCGGGATGTCCGAGTTGATGGCCGAAAGCGCCACCATCCAGCCATGCTCTCTTGCCACGCCACCGTGGAACGTGGGGCCGTTGTCCGCGGCGCGGTATCCATCTTTATCCTGCGGTAGCGGAGCCGGCAGCGCGCTGTCCCGGAGCGAACGATATTCGTCCACCAGAAACTGGCTCCCAAAGTCCGCATACCACTCCGACAGATTGTACTGAGGGCTCTGGACATCGAGCATCCCCCATTCCTGGCGCGTGCGGTAAATGCGCTGGATCAGTTCGCTTCCGAGCGGCCAGCGGTCCAGCCCGTAACACAGCGTGCCGTCGTACCCAATCCAGTAGTTCTGTCGGCCATCGAAGGTGGCGATCGGTGAGCCGTCAGGATAGGAATAGCGGATCATGAACGAAGCGAGTTTCTCGGAGGCTGCAAAGGCCACGGGATCGTTCGAGAACTTGTAATAGAGCATCATCGCCGTAAGCTGGACACTGTTGTATTTCATGGAGGGGCCGTGTCCTGGTCCCTCGTCAAAGTATCCAAGGGCTGTCTGCTCCTTAATCAATTCGTGCATCAGCCCGGCGCCGAGCGCCATCCATTGTTCTTCTCCAAATACTTGTCCGGCCCGATAAATCGCCATTGCGTTCCAGGATTCGTGGTTCGGAGCCGTGTAAAAGAAGGGCCGTCGCCCGCGTGTGGCGACATAGTCGGCGACATACGCTTTCCATGCTTCCGCCGTTTGAGGCGGGATCTCCGGCTTCAGGAGAGCGTAGGTCTGATCCAGCCAATAAAGTGGCCATTCGTTATGGAAATCGGCGTCCGCGGCGACAATTCGATCCGCGATCGCGATCGCGTCGTCGCGGGTGGAAGCGATGCCATAATATGGGTTCAATGGGCTCGGAGTTTTGTAGAGGAATGCCAATAAATAACAGGTGTCGAGGACGCTGGAGTTCTCCGCATTTCGATCACCGATGAATCTGGACCGCTTGGGATCCCACTCGCGAAGTGCCTGATTGGTAAGATCCACCATCTGTTTCATCAAAGTATTTGCGATCGCGCCCCTTGGGTTGGCGACCGCATTCTTCTCCCGTGTCGTAGCGCGAAGAGAACTGCTCGAAAGCAGGGCAAGGACAACGATGAGCGTCTTTCCGATTAGCTTCATAAGGTCAAATCATGTACTGGCAACTGTCTGGTTAGTTCTGGGTCTCTTGATCGGCAAGCTGCAAAGCCTCGTCGAAAGCTGAAACTGCAAAATCGATCTCCGATTTTTCAATGATCAAAGGCGGAGCAATCACGAAATGACTGATCCAGGAACTGATATAAACGCCCTTGCTCATCGCTTGCGAGGCGACGCGGTCAACCAGCAGAGGTTTGCCGGCAATTTTTTCTTCGGCAGTATTGAACGGAGATTTCGTTTTCCGATTCTTCACCATATCGACTCCCCAGAACATTCCCAATCCCCGAACGTCGCCAATGGACGGATGCCGGGAGGCGAGTTGCGTAAGTTTCTCGCCGAGATACGCTCCAATCTCCGCCGCACGATGGACAAGATCCAGGCGCTTCATCTCGTTGATGGAAGCGATCGCCGGCGCCAGCATTAAAGGATGGGCCTCATACGTATGTCCATGAGAAAAGAAGCGATCGTCGAAGCAGGACGCAATCCGCTGCGTTGTCGCGCATAAACCTAGCGGAACGGCGGCATTTGTGATGCCCTTGGCCGTCGTTAGAATGTCTGGAACCACGTCCCAGTTGTCCATTGCAAACCATCTTCCGGTGCGGCACCAGCCGCTCATCACTTCGTCCGCTATTAACAAAACCTTTTGCTGGTCGCATATCTCGCGCAAACGCGGCATGTATTCCTTTGGCGGGACCAACACGCCATTGGTGCCCACAACCGGCTCCACAATGACCGCAGCCACATCGCTTTCATTGCGGATCATGTGCTCCAGATATTCCACGCAAGCGATGCCACAGCCGGGATAGGTATGTCCAATCGGACACTTGTAGCAATTCACCTCCGGCGCAAAAACCACATCCGGCATTTTGCCGGCGGGCTCCATCGCCCATCTGCGAGGACCGCCGGTCGCGGCGATAGAACCCGCTGTAGACCCGTGGTAGGAACGGTAACGAGAGATGATTTTCGATTTTCCGGTCGCCATGCGAGCGATCTTGAACGCCGCTTCATTGGCGTCCGTGCCGGAGGTTGTGAAAAAGAACTTATTGAGTCCCTTTGGTAAAACCTCCAGCAATAGCTTGCTCAAAGACGCTCGCACGCTGGTTGTATACCCTGGAGAGATATATGCGAGCTCTTGCGCCTGATCGACAATCGCCTGAATTACAGCTGGATTTTGATGGCCCAGCGGCAAGCACATCAGCTGTCCCGAGAAATCCAGATATTTCTTCCCATCGGAATCTGTAAAATAACAGCCGCTGGCGCCTACTATATGGAGAGGACTCCAACCCTTCTGCCTGCGCCAGGTTCCGTAGGTATGGTTGACAGTCAGTTCTTTGACTTCGTTTGAACTTAACTGCTCCCTTGCGGGTGTGCTCGTCATAGTGTCTCCCTGCAGATGGTACTTAATATGACATACACTCTACACTAGCATGCAAGGTTGTCAATAGTATGCAAGGTTGTCAATAATATCGCTCCTGGTTGCTACCAATCGTTCAAGATTGCTCGACTCGTGGGATCTTCGTGGTCCCACATCTCTGCTTTACAATTCACTCTGGTATCGGTTGTTGCACTCGAGGACAACGGCGGCAGCTAGATCCCAGGCAAAGGTTGGTGACGAGCGATGACAAGACGGCATAGTCCGAAAAGACGCCGAGCAAGTCCCGCACTTCCAGGATTTCTCACCGTGGGGCAGGCGGCGCGCGTCCTCGGAGTGAGTCCCTCTACTCTGCGTCAATGGGAGAATACCGGACTGGTTACACCGGTACGCAGTCAGGGACGCTTTCGTCTATACAGTCCCGAGTTGCTGAAGATGTTGAAAAGAATCAAATATCTTCGCGATGTCAAGCAGTTCAGAGTTTCCGGAATCAAGGATGTATTGGAAAAAGATTCGAGTCCAAAACCTGGGAACCGTCCTCAATCTACAGCTGATTTAGGCGCAAAGTTGAGGCGACTTCGCAAAACTTGCAAATTAAGCCTGGTCGAAGCATCCCGTAAGGCACATATCTCAGCCGGATTTTTAAGTGCTGTGGAGCTGTCGCAAGCAAATGCCTCGATCGCAACCTTGCAGAAGCTGGCATCGGCGTACGGCACGACAGTACTCGCGCTGTATGATCTGCCCGCAAAGTCGAGCCGAATTATTAAGCCGAGCAAGCGGCGCGTGCTTCAAACCGAAACAGGTGTGGCAATGGAGTTGCTCTCCGACGGCACCAAGATGCTGCAATCGATGCTGTTCCGCCTCCCTCCAGGAACCGGCAGCGACGGGGCGTACTCTCACGCCGGAGAGGAATTCATCTACATGCTGCAGGGAACCCTTGAACTCTGGCTCGATGAATTGGAACGCAATGTCTTGCATCGAGGAGACAGCTTTTGGTTCGAGAGCAGCCGCGGGCATCGCTGGTTTAATCCTTCCGAAAAAGAAGAGACACTGCTTTTGTGGGTGAACACTCCAATCACATTCTGAAATTCGCCACGCATCCGAATGGCGCGCGTCCGCTCCGCCCATTTTCCAGTCGCGGATTTGTCGAGGTCTGTAGCGGCTTCCATACTTTTTGCTTGACAACAAAAACTTGCAGAAATTAAATAATGTTGTAAAAACCACGTTGGATCAATCTTGACCGAGGATACCCAAAACACATCTCGCACGCCATCGAGGGCGTCAACGTACTCTCCAGCATTTGTTATTTCTTTCAATCGTAAAATCGTTCGCGAATCACCGAGGTGAGCCATGAACACGGATAAATCTTCCACACAGGTTGTTGCTAATTTTGTAGGCGGGCGTTGGCAAGTACCATCAGTCAATCAGTATCAGCAGGTAATCGACCCTTCGACGCAGGAAGTGCTCGCTGAAGTGCCGCTTTGTACCGCCCAGGAGATAAATGCCGTCGTCGAAGTTGCAGCGAATGCTTTTCACGATTGGCGGCGCACGCCTCCGGAAGACCGCATCCAGCCTCTTTTTCAACTGAAGAGCTTGCTGGAAGAAAATATTGACGAATTGTCTCGGATCATCAGCCGGGAAAATGGAAAGACATTTGCCGAGGCGAAAGGTGAAATGCGGCGTGCAATTGAAAATGTCGAAGTTGCATGCGGCATTCCCACCCGGATGCAAGGGCGGAATCTTGAAGATGTAGCCCCTGGCATCGATGAAATCATGATTCGTCAGCCGCTTGGAGTAGTGGTTGCAATCACTCCGTTCAATTTTCCGGGCATGATTCCATTCTGGTTTTTGCCGCATGCCATCGCTTGCGGCAATACTTTTATCCTGAAGCCTTCTGAGCGTGTTCCACTAACCATGCAATTTGCATTTGAATTGCTGAAAAAAACGAGTCTGCCGCCGGGCGTCGTCAATCTGGTAAATGGCGGCAAAGATGCAGTGGATGCGCTTTTAGATCATCCCAAGGTGCAAGCCATCAGCTTCGTCGGATCCACCGCGGTTGCACGTTATGTGTATTCTCGTGCCGCCGCAAACGGAAAACGCGCTCAGTGCCAGGGAGGCGCCAAAAACCACGTCATTGTTCTTCCTGACGCGGATATGAAGGCGGCAACCCAGATTGTCAACGATAGCGCGTTCGGATGCGCCGGTCAGCGTTGCCTCGCGGTCTCGGTTGCACTGACAGTGGGCGAGGCAAAAAGACCTTTTAGCGATGCAATTGTAGAGGTCGCATCGAAACTCCGGACGGGCAATGGACTCGACACCGGAATTCAAATGGGTCCGGTAATCACACGCGAGAGCAAATCGCGAATTGAATCTTTGATTTCGCTCGGGGAAAAACAGGCTGAACGGGTGCTCCTCGACGGTCGAAACGCCAACGTCGAAAAATTCGAATCGGGAAACTTTCTAAAGCCGACGATTCTGGACGGTTTGCCGGCAGCAAGTGAATTGACGGATACGGAAATTTTTGGTCCGGTACTCAGCATCGTTCATGTCCGCGACCTCGACGAAGCACTTGTTTTCCTGGAAAAAAGTCGCTATGGCAATCAGGCCTCACTTTTTACGTCGAGCGGCGCGGCCGCGCGGCGGTTCCGCTACGAGGCGCCGGCCGGCAACATTGGGATCAATATCGGTGTGGCCGCGCCGATGGCATATTTTCCTTTTAGCGGATGGAAAGACAGTTTCTTCGGCGACCTGCACGCGCAGGGAGGGGATTCCATCGAGTTCTATACGCACAAAAAGGTGGTTGTAGAGCGGTGGTCGACAGGTCACTCCAGAAAGTTCTGACTCAAGATCGCCGCTCACGAAAAATTAGCCACTGCTTCCAGAGCGCACAGGCCTTTGAAACTGTCTACAAACAATGCGTCCCGCCTTCCAAGACACAACGGGAATACAAGATGAACTCTGCAGATCAACAGAGCAGCACCGTCATTCCCTCTGAAAGCCAAACGGATTTCAAGCAGACGCTCGGGCTATACGACAGCACGATGATCGTCGCCGGCAGTATGATCGGCTCGGCCATCTTCATCGTCTCCGCCGAGATGGCACGTGAGCTCGGAAGCTCCGGCTGGCTTCTGGTTTCCTGGCTCATTGCAGGTGCGCTTACAATCGCTGCGGCTCTGTCGTATGGTGAACTGGCATCCATGATGCCCAAGGCAGGCGGACAGTATGTCTATTTGCGCGAGTCGTATTCACCTGCGGTCGGATTTTTGTATGGATGGACTTTATTTCTGGTCATACAAACCGGTACGGTTGCGGCGGTCGCGGTTGGGTTTGCCAGGTACCTGGGGGTCCTTTGGCCCGCGGTCTCCGAATCTCGATACCTGTTTCCGCCGGTCCACGTCGGCAGCCGTTACGCATTCTCTCTGTCCACTGCACAGTTAGTAGCTGTTCTCGTGATCCTTTTCCTGACCTGGACAAATGCTCAGGGATTGAAATATGGAAAGCTGGTTCAGAATGTATTCACGGTTTGCAAAATCGGAGCGTTGCTGGGTCTGATTTTGGTTGGGCTGGTGTTCGGTGCGAATTCACAAGTCATTGCCGAAAACTTCAAATCCATGTGGTCTCCTACCGGAGTGACGGCGATCTCGGCTGGGCTGGGCGCTACGAGTGCATTTGGCATTTTGGTGGCAATCGCAGTCTCTCAAACCGGTTCCCTGTTCGCATGCGAGGCTTGGAACAATATTACGTTTACCGCCGGCGAGGTCCGCGACCCCAAACGAAATATCCCCTTATCACTCGCTTTGGGTACGGGACTGGTGATTGGCCTTTATCTATTGGTAAATTTAGGGTTTCTTTTCACTCTGCGCTTTACCCAGATTCAACATGTAGCGTCCGACCGGGTCGCTACCGCGACCCTGCATACCGTCTTCCCCGGCCTGGGAGAAATTCTCATCGCGATTGCCATCATGGTATCGACCTTCGGCTGTATGAATGGCATGCTTCTAGCCGGGTCGCGCGCCTATTACGCCATGTCGAAAGATCGTTTGTTTTTTCGAAGCGCGGGCGGGTTGAACCGCGCTGGCGTGCCTGGCATTTCCCTTCTAGTTCAAGGCGTTTGGGCAGCGTTTCTTGTGTTGCCGCGTACCTTCGATACCACAACGGGTACGTACGGAAATCTGTACAGCAATTTGCTGGATTATGTCGTGTCCGCCGTGCTCATCTTTTACATTCTCACGATCTTTGGCGTATTTCGGTTACGACGGCTTCATCCTTCATGGGAGCGACCGTATCGAACGTTCGGATATCCGATTGTGCCCGCGCTGTACATCCTGGGGGCTGCGACAATTTTGGTCATCCTATTTTGCTATCGGACGGCTACCACGATGCCTGGATTGGCGATCATCGGGACAGGAATCCCGGTTTACCTGGCACTCCGACATAAACCGAGTAGTGAGTGAAAGTAAAGCCTGACTCGGTCGGTTCTGAAGCAGAGCGAACCAAGCAGAAGTACCCTTTGGGGAGGGTCGCTATCGTCCATGTAACGCGGCATACCGGCGATCCGTCACTTTGGCACCTCTTCGTCAGCAGCCACGTACCAAGGCACCTCTTTCATTTGAAACACCTCAGAACAGCGAGCGATAAGGTGCGAAAGAACAATCATCGCAATCCGGACGCTGTGCTCCACCTCCGCGTCCCACTCCACGTTGGCTAGACCGTCGCTGTGTGTCGGACTCCATCGTGCCGTTCGTATCGCGAGAACCAGACTGGAGGCGATCAGCAAAGCCGGTCCAAGCTTTTGATAATCGACTTCGCGGCGATCACCGCCCACTTGCGGCCCTCTCTTAGTGGAAGTCATGCGAACGGACCTCTCGGGTTTGATCGGAGCGAGGCCGGAGATGCGTTGCCTTCACATGAATCACACCGTCCTGGTTATGCAACGAACCTTCCGCGAGGATGAACTTGCTGCGCGTGACGACCAGCCGTTCCCGTTCGTAGAGATCGGGCGGCCTTCGGTCTTCAACTCGCGGTGAAAACGTACCCGCGCATTCGAGCAGGATCGCCGTCGTTGCCCTCTCCGTTTCACGCGAGCGCGATAGAACAATCGGACTCAAAAAGGTATCGACCTCCACGAGCCATCTGTACTTGAGAATGAACCTTGATAAAAGTTGGGACTAAAGATTGGGACTAACCAAAGCGGGATTTGAAGTGGATTTTCGAAGCTAAGCGACACCGAATCAGTGAATTTCCACCGTGTCCCGAACCAGGTGCTCTACCAGGCTGAGCCACTCCCCGACATATCGATTGGCTCGGATTTTACGGATTGATTCGTTTTCGGGTACCGAATTCAACGATGGGCGCGTCTTCAGGTGAAGGCACGCAACGGTCCATCAATTCAATCGGAATAACGGCAATCCGCCCTAGCTGCCAATATTTCAAAATTTTACAGTGCTGCCGTCGATGCTGCAAACGAGGGCAGCAGATATTCTCCGGATTCTTCACTCCGCTATGCCGAGCCTGTCCTGAGCGAAGTCGAAGGGTACACAATGGCTCGATCTCCGATCTGACTACGCTACCTGTGAATCTGCATTACTTCATAATCGCGGGACCTGTCGATCCTCGGACGCGGAGCGCCGATTTTAGCAGTATTTGTTCAGGGGGCGAATCGGTTTGCCGCTCACCGGGCAATATCGATTGCAAGAGCAAATCCACGGCAGCTTTTCCCATCTCATACGTTGGTTGTCCGATGGTGGTAAGGGTTGGGCTGACAACTTCTGCCCAATCGGCATCGTCAAAGGTCATCACGCTGACGCGCGACGGGCAGGGAACTTTGAGCTCAGATAAAGCGCGCAGGATTCCCAGAGCCATGCGATTATTCAACGTGAAAATTGCCGTCGGAGGATCCGCAGACTGCAGTAAATTCAGTCCGATGCGGTAACCGCTTTCAATGTGAGAATCTCCTTGCCGAAGCTGTTCTTCGCGAACGAGGAGGTTGATTTCCTGCATTGCTTTTCGACAGCCCTCGACGCGATCGACGCTGGTCGAGTGGGTCAGCCTGCCGCAGATCACGGCGATTTTGTGATGCCCCAATCCGATCAGGTAACGCATGCCGTTGTAACACGCCTCGAAGTTGTCGGTGACAACGCAATTGACCTTTGTCCTGATCGGAATGCAATCGATAAAGACAATAGGAGCGCGGTCGCGCGCAAAGCTTTCGCGCGCAACATACGAATCGGTTGGCGCCAGGAGGATCCCATCCACTCGTTTGGTATGGAGAGCGTTCAAGTGGCGAAGTTCCAAGTCAGGTTGATCGTTGGAATTGCAGACCAACACTTCATAGCCGTGCTTGATGGCCTGATCTTCAACGCCGCGGAGGGCTTCGACAAAAAAGGGATTTGTGATGTCCTGGACCACGAGTCCCAGCATGTGGGTGCGACCTGTCCTCAGGCCGCGCGCTCCGGCATGCGGAGAAAAATTCATTGTTGCGATCGCTTTTTGAACTACGGCCGTCAGCTCCGGCCCGACAATTCCCTTGTTGTTGACAACAGCCGATACCGTCGAGATAGAGACGCCAGCCAGACGGGCAACGTCGCGCATGGTGTAGGAAGTTTGCTTGGCCATTTTTCGATGTTCCGCGTGAATTCTCCGACGGTAGACGCACCGCCAATTTTCCTCTATTCGTTAGGCATAAAGGCCAGAATCTGTCTCATAAATCCGAGAGTCCGCAA
>JBOGLY010000049.1:0-10834 GCA_050746425.1 Acidobacteriaceae bacterium | reverse complement strand
ATTGAATCCATCCATCGGATTCAGATAGACGAGTTTGGTGGGAAGGTGATGCGCCGCAAACGCCCGCATAATGGGCGCGATCATCAATCCAGCAATGCGCTGGTGAAATCCGTAGGCGACGCAGAACCCGACCGCAATCGAAAGCATGGAATACACAAGCCGCTTGCGAAGCTCCTGCAGATGCTCCAGCAGGCTCATTCCCGGTAACTCCGCGCGATCGCTTACAGCGCTGCGGGCGCGTTCCAGCAGGTCAACCATGGGTCATGTCCGCTACCGCGTGGGTCGCGTCGAGGTCGGCCGATTCCTGGCCGCTCATTTCAGTGACGTTCACATTTACGGGTCCGTTCGCGTCGACAGCCGGCAGGTTCGATTCTGTAGGTCCGCCGAATTCAGGCGCAATTTCTTCGCCCGCCGCCATCTCGTCGAACTCTGCCCCTGCGTGGGGAGGCACACTGCGCGGCTCAGTGCCAACCACCGCTGCGTAGGAAGTCAGTCCCGGCTCAGTTTCCGCCGGCGCGCCATCCGTTAACTCGTATTCAGCGTTCTCCGGCTCCGCGAGCTTTTGGTGTAGCGTTTCCAGTTCGTAGGGATCCAGATTGTCGAGGTTCGGGTGCTGACCCGCGGGAAGCATCTCTTCCTCATAATTAACTTCGGGCGAAGTGGATGCCTCCGCTTCGCTTGAAGATTCCTCCGACGATGCGGTCGTGCTGGAGGATTCCAGTTCCTTTTTGTGTGGAGCGATGGTCGGCCGGTCCGACAATTCCGCCAGGCGCAACTCTTCTTCAATTTGAAATTTGAATTCATTGCTGGCGCGTCGAAACTCTCCGACCAGTTTCCCCAGTTGCCGCCCAATTTCAGGCAGTTTTTTAGGTCCAAAAATGATCAGGGCCAACACGAATATAAAGACTGTATCGGGCAGACTCATCAATTTCCATCATACTGAAATGGCGCACGGCCAAACAAACCTGCAATAAGGGAACGGTCGCCTGTTCAGCTTGGATTGTCACGGCGGCTTTCTCGGTCCAGCGAAGCTAACCCGGATAGGCTCCCGTGATATATCCCTCCAACTGCTGAATCGCGTGCGCCTGCCCCGATATCACCCACTTGACCAGGTCGCCGATTGAGATCACGCCCACCACGCTGTCGCTCTGGCATACCGGAAGATGGCGAAAACGATGCTGCGTCATCATGGACATGCATTCATCCACAGTGTGCTGCGGACTGACAACGACGGCCGGGCTGGTCATGATCTCGCTGACGTGGGTCTCTCTGGATGAGTGGCCCATCAGGATGACCTTGCGCGCGTAGTCGCGCTCCGTCAACATGCCGATCAGCCGCCCTTCGGAAAGAACCAGCAATGCGCCAACATCGTTCTCCGCCATCTTCTCGACCGCTTCATATACCGACTGCTCAGGCGCAATTGAAAGGATCGCTCTCGGGGACTTGTTCTTCAGCACCAATCCCACCGTGTCGTAAATTTTCATCTGCTTCCCCTTTGACCCCTGTGACCCGTGGCTGCCGCTTTCCGGTGCGCTCATTCTATGCCGGAATGTTGGATGCTGTCCCGGTACAGAAGCGCGTTTCTGACACTATATGCCTTCTCGGGGGCACGCGAACAGTTTCGATGTGCAATCGTGGTTTCAGGTGCTGAAAAGCGGAAATCCTGCGCTTTCCCGGCTTTCTAGCCATAGTCCGAAGAGCATGATCGTGGGTTTCAATCCGGGAAACTCGATCGGCAACCGGAAAACGCGGTGCTTCGCGGCTTGCGTATTACAATATCGCTATAGGAAATTTCATCTGGGTTGAATCCGCGGCCCTTGTGAAACGTCCAATAAGTGTTGCAACAACCCCGTGGATTGGGTGCGTCGTCACAGTGAATCCACTGCAACAGCAAACAGAAATGCTTTCAACATCCCCGTTCCATCGCCTGTAAGGCATTGGAACTGAAGGCGGAAATACGATGGCTACATTGCTTGACCCCGTTCGAACTATGCCGGTCGAATCCACGCAGGATGCGTGTTCGCTCGACAATTATCTGGCCATGCCAGACCATACGATGGACGATCGTATCGCCGCCGCCCGAGCGCGCCTCGGCAAGGAAGCGGTCATTCTTGGCCATCATTACCAGCGCGATGAAGTGATCCGCTTCGCCGACTACACGGGCGACTCCTACAAGCTGTCCAAAATCGCCTCGGAATCCAGCAGTCGCTACATCCTTTTTTGCGGCGTGCATTTCATGGCGGAAAGCGCCGATGTTCTGGCGCAGCCCTGGCAGCAGGTCGTTCTGCCGGATCTGAACGCCGGCTGCTCCATGGCCGACATGGCGGACATCTCCCAGGTGGAAGAATGCTGGGCGAAACTGCACGCTGCCGGACTGGATCAGCCAGCCGCTGGCGGCTTGATTCCGCTGACCTATATGAACTCAACCGCGGCGATCAAAGCCTTTTGCGGAGAGCGCGGCGGGCTGGTCTGCACCTCATCGAACGCGAAAAAAGCCTTCGACTGGGCCTTTGCGCGGGGCAGCCGGATTCTTTTTCTGCCCGATCAGCACCTGGGGCGCAACACCGCGTATCGCATGGGCATTCCGCTGGACGAAACAGCGCTCTGGGACCCATATCAAATCAACGGCGGCCTCACTGCGGACCGCCTGCGCGCGGCGCGGGTCATCCTGTGGAAAGGCCATTGCTCGGTGCATCAGCGCTTTTTGCCGGAGCACGCTGACAATATTCGCGCGCGCTATCCCGGCATCCACGTGGTCGTTCACCCGGAATGCCGTCTGGAGCTTTGCCAGAAGGCAGATGCGATCGGCTCGACCGAGGGGATCATCAAGATTATTGAAGACGCGCCGGCAGGATCGAGGTTCGCCGTTGGCACCGAGATCCATCTGGTGAATCGGCTGGGCAAGCGGTTCGCCCCGCTCGGGAAAAAGGTCATGACGCTCGATGAGTCCGGATGCCTTTGCACGACGATGTTTCGCATCTCACCGCAGCACCTGGCCTGGGCATTGGAAAATATGGTGGAAGGCCGCGTCGTCAACCGCATCCGGGTCAGCGAGGACATCAAACGTTGGGCGCGCGTGGCGCTTGACCGCATGCTTGAGATTCGAGGGTAGCAACATGAAAACTTTTTCTCTGGAAGAAGCACAAACGCTGGTTCCAGTATTGGAATCGCTGATGAAGAATGCGATGGAGGCCAAGAACACCGCTGAAACAATCGCCGAGGAATTGCAGCAGTTGTCGCAGCGCATTTTTTTGAATGGCGGCACCCTGGTCCGAATTGCCGCGGTCGCGCAGCGCCGCGCGCAACAGGACAAAGCCGTGCAGCAGGTAAAAGATACCCTTGCGGAAATCGACTCGATCGGCGTGCAGGTGAAAGACCTCGACACCGGGCTGTTGGATTTTCCCTGCCGGCTTGGCGATGAAACTGTTTTACTGTGCTGGAAAATGGGCGAGACGGAAATTCGCCATTGGCACACCATGGAGTCTGGCTTCAGCGGCCGCCAGGCCGTCGATGAACGCTTCCGCCGTCCTCAAAAACCAAAACCAAATTAGAATTTGGCCTTTCTTTCTGTCATTCCCGCAGGGAACCTGCTGTTGCCTTTCTGATGAAAAACATGGCCCTTGGGTAGACCCCCGGCTTCAGCCGGGGGAGAGCGCGCGTGCAGAAACGGCTTCAGCCGCCGAGGTACTTCCCATTCGAATTGATCCACTGCCCGAAATTGCCCTTCTTGACAAACAATAATTATTATTGTTTAATCATATTTGTCAGATGACAAGAATTTCTAACGAATTTCGGGTTTTTTGCGCCGCACACGGCCTGGCCGCGACCCACCAGCGGCAAGTCTTGTTTGAAGTCGTGCAGGGAATGACCGGCCATCCTTCGCTTGAGGAAATCTACGCTCGCGTGCGCCGCCGCATTCCGTCGATCTCGCTCGCGACCGTCTACAAGAACCTGCATCTGTTTGTGGAAAGCGGAATCGTGGGAGAAGTCAGCCTCCATCATGGTTCCCTGCGCATTGAAACCAATCGCGCCGCGCATCATCATCTTGTCTGCCGCGGTTGCAAGTCCATTACGGATCTGGATGAAAAGAGCTTCAAATTGAAAATGGAACCTGCCCGCGTTTCACCCGCATTTCAGGTCGAGCGCTATTCGATTGAAGTCATCGGCTTATGTCCGGCCTGCAGGAAGACTTCCGCTGCACCGATGAAATGACGCTCCCGCAATGCGAGACAGGCCTACCCCAACCAGCGAAAGAGGAGATAAATATGCTGCAAATTGGCGAGAAATTCCCTGATTTTTCATTGACCGCAACTGTTTCCACTGAGAAGGATGAGGCAAAGGCATTTATCAATGTGACGCAGGATTCCTACCCCGGCAAGTGGAAGCTTTTTTTCTTCTGGCCCAAGGACTTCACGTTCGTTTGCCCAACCGAGATTGCCGCCTTCGGCAAGCTGAATCGCGAGTTCGCCGACCGCGACTGCCAGATTCTTGGCGCCAGCACGGACAATGAATATGTTCACGCGGCCTGGCGCACCCACCATGCCGACTTGAAAGATCTGCCTTTCCCGATGCTTTCCGACATCAAGCGCGATCTGTCCGAACAGCTTGGCATCCTCGATGAAAAGGCGGGCGTCGCTCAACGCGCCACATTCCTGGTCGACCCGGGCAACGTCATTCGCTTCATTTATGTCACCGATCTTTCTGTCGGCCGCAATCCGCAAGAGGTGCTTCGAGTACTGGATGCTTTACAAACCGACGAGCTATGTCCTTGCAACTGGCAAAAAGGCGAAGCCACGCTCACCGCCTAGAAGAAAGCTGTCTCATAAGCCGACAGTGTCGTCCTGAGCGAAGTCAAAGGACTCTGACTCACAGACCTGCCCTTTTTTCTGTCATTCCCGCAGGGAATCTGCTTCCCCGTCTCCTTCCCGGCGCAGCGCCGGGTGCCCCATTCAAGCCCTCTTTTGGCTTGAGTGGGATGGGGATGTTTCATTCATTAAGTGCCGGATCAATCATCTGCGAAACGACGCATTAATGCTCGAACTTGAAAGGAACCAAATGTCTCTCGATGAACTGATCGACGGCCTTCCGGAATACGCGAAGGACCTGAAGCTGAATTATTCCTCACTAGTGCGACAGAATACCGAACTCACCCCAACGCAGTTATGGGGCACGCTGCTGGTCAGTGCGATCGCCACCCGCGAGCCTACCCTCACCGGGCCTGTGATGGCTGCCGCAATGGATCGCTTAAGCGCGGAACAGGTAGATGCGGTCAAAACCGCCGGCGCTTTGATGGGGATGAACAACATTTTCTACCGGTTTCACCATCTCACCAGCAATGAAAAGTACTCCACGATGCCGGCGCGTTTGCGAATGAACGGTATTCGTACGCACAAAGCGGACCTGGTGGACTTTGAACTTTGGTGCCTGGCCGCCTCCGCTGTGAACGGTTGCGGAAAGTGTATCGATGCGCACGAGAAGGTGCTGCGGCAAAAAGGCATCACGGAAGAAATCGTAATCTCCGCGGTCCGCGTCGCCTCTATCTCTCATGCCATCGGAACGGTGCTCGCAGTCGAACGCAGTTCCCTTGCTATCGAGCGAAGCTCCGTGGAACGGCCCGCGTACCAGACATAACAAAGGCTGAGTGCTCGACGGGCGGCAGCACATCAGCTAGAGGAGTGCTGTGGATCTTCCCCCGATCACTGACAAATTGCCGCGCGGCATCTGGCGGTTTACATCCGTTGCGTTTTGCCTCGCCAGCGTTGCCGTTCTGAGTCCGGCGGGATGCCGAGGCTTCTTCGTTCCCACATGTCAGGAAAATAACGACTGCGTCAGCGCGACCACCACCGGGACAACAAGCACAACCAGCACAACGGCAACTACTTCGACAACAGGAACTACCAGCACAACCAGTACGACCAGCACCACCAGCTCAACCGGCACCACATCGACAACTGCGACCACAGGCACAACCGGCACGACGGGAACTTCCGGCACGACCTCAACCACCAGCACAACCGCGACCACAGGCACCACCGGGACAGACCCCATCGTTCCCAGTGACGCAAACCACGCCTTTCTTTACGTCGCCAACGCCACTAATGGGACCGTCAGCACATTTTCCATCGCTTCCGGAAAGTCCACCAGGGTGGCCACGGCGACCGTGCCGTCGTTCGCAACACCAACTGCTATTGCCTCGACGCCGCCTCAGAACTTTTTGTATCTGGCGACCAGCGACGGCAGCATCTATCTCAATACGATCGACGGAAATGGAATTCTGAAACCGGGCAACAACGGAAATCCAGTGGCGACCGTCTCGCAGCCAATCTGGATGTCAATGGACCGGACTGGCGAGTGGTTGTTCGTTGCCTCCGCAAGCGCGCGACGAATGCAGGAATTTCGCGTCGACGCGGCAACCGGCGAGCTGCAACTTTCCACACAAACCATCGCGCTCGACGCAGGAACGCCTGCCGAAATCTACCTTACGCCGGACAATCAGCGGCTCTTCGTGGCCCTCGGCAAAGGAGGCGTGGACGAATTTTCCTTCGATGCAGCTACCGGAGCGCTTGGCAATCGCCATCACATCGCGACATTGCATCGCGGAATCTCCGCTGACATTGCTCTGGTTTCCGACGACGAATCGAAGGATTTATTTGTCGCGGAATCCAATTCTGGAATTCGTGCGTTCGCGATTTTACCCGGAGAGCCAGTTCAGGAAATTGCCGGCTCCCCGTTTGGTCCATCTCAAGCTGCCCCAAATGCGGTAGCCGTCGATTCCTCCCGTAGTAACTTATATGTTACCGCGGGAGATTCTGGAGCCTCCCGAACGCTCACCCGTTACTCGATCTCCGGAGACGGCTCGCTCACGCCAATTTCCACCACGCCATTTTCCGCCGACAGCTTCCCCGCTGCAACAAGGCTCGACGGCAGCGGAAATTATCTGCTGTCAATCTCAAAAAATGCAGTCCCCGTGTTGTCGCCCATTTCGACTCAATAGTGGGCAGGCGAATCGCGGGTAAAATGAGTCATGGCATCGCCGAGGAAACTGGCTCGATCAATTCTAAATCTCAGAAACGTGGGCGTCGGCAGCACGCTTTTGGCTGCGATCGTTCTGACGGGAACGACAGGTTGCAAAGGGTTTTTTATCCCGCCTTGCCAGACCAACTGCGGAGGCGGCGGCGGGGGCAGCTACAGTTCTTACGCCTATGTGGCGAATGCAACGCTGGGAACGATCGAGGCTTTTCCGATACCGACTGCCACGTTCACTTCGCTGACCGGCAGCAGCTACACTCTTGGCACTGTTCCGTCGGCAATGACAGCCACGCCAAACGGGACGTTCCTCTATGTGGCGGTTGCCTCCTCCGTTGTTGCATACACGATTGGGACCAACGGCGCGTTGACGCAGGATACGAGCGTGTCGTCCTTCTTGCCAACGGCCATGACGGTGGACCGCAGCGGGGCGTGGTTGTTTGTCGTCTCCACCAGTTCCCAGCAGGTGGTGCCCTACCAGATCGACAGCTCAACCGGGGCGCTGACGGCACAGAGCGCGGTCACGCTGGATGGCTATCCGACGCAGGTCTATTTCACGCCGAACAATCAATACGTTTATATCGGAGTGGGAAGCAGCGGTACGGATGTGTTTACGTTCAACGCTTCGACCGGAGCGATGAGTAAGGTGCAGCATCTGGCCGCGTCAGGAGCGGGTTCCGACAATACGTTCGCTGCCGATAACAACTCGAATTATTTGTTCATTGGCGAGT
Source organism: Acidobacteriaceae bacterium (assembly GCA_050746425.1). Taxonomy (GTDB): domain Bacteria; phylum Acidobacteriota; class Terriglobia; order Terriglobales; family Acidobacteriaceae; genus JAKAAZ01. The sequence continues at coordinate 3,077 of JBOGLY010000049.1, read as the reverse complement.
CAGGGACAGGAATCCGTGAATGCATGATCGGCAGTGGAGGCGTTCTTTCCGTTGTGGGTACCGCGGGTACGACGGAGGTCGGTCCGTCAGCCATCGTGGTCGATCCGACCAACGCGTACGTGTATGTGTCCTATAAAGGCTCCAATGCGATTGTTGGATACACGCTGGGAAGCGGCGGCGCTCTCACGCCATTCAGCAGTTCGCCGATCACAACCGGGTCCTTGCCGGTCGCAATGTCGCTCGATTCGACCGGCAAATATCTTCTAGTTGCTTCCTCCGGCGGGTCGCCAGATTTAGAAGTATTCAGCTTTGACGCGACAGTCGCGGGAAAGCTGGACACCGTTGTTTCTCTTGCAACGGGGACCGACCCGGCGGGCGCCATCGCTCTCTCAGTGGTTCCATAACGGTTACCAACGAGGACAGTATCTCTGGAATCGACGCCAGCTGCGCGTAAACTTGAGGTGTCTTCTTCTAAATGTATGTCTGATTTACCTCGGCAACTTCTGCCTCCGCGCTCTCAAAATCTACGATGTGGGCCTGTCGTGGCCGCGCTGCTGTTGACCTTGACGCTGCTCTCTGGGTGCGGCCATTTTCGGGCTGCTTCCTCGGCAGAATACGTTTATGTCTCGGTCAGGCAAATGTATCTGCGGGATCGCGTCGCGGTGGTGGCGAACCGTGTTGCGGAAGTGAAAAATGGCGAGCGCCTGCAAGTTCTCGAACGTATTCCACGATTCATGAAGGTGCGGACACCGGAGGGCGCGGTTGGCTGGATCGAGGACCACTCTGTCATCGACCAGAGTGGGTTCGATCAATTTCAGAATCTCGCCAAGCAACATGCGGGCCAGGCTCCCGTCGCGACAGCCATCCTTTATAACGATCTATATATGCACCTTACGCCGGGGCGTGAGACGCAGCGTTTCATGCTGCTGCCGGCAAATACCAAAGTCGAATTGCTGGAGCGCGCCTCGGTCCCACGATATGCGGCACGGAGCGTGCTCGGGCTGCCCGCAACGAATGCGAAAGTCCTGGCGAGGCGACATCAAAGGCCGCAAAAAGCGAGCTTTGAGTCTCGATTTGCCCCGGCAGTTCCAATGGAGGACTGGTGGCTGGTCCGCGACGGCGCCGGGCACACGGGGTGGATGCTGGGGCGCGACTTCCAGGTGGATGTGCCGGAGGATGTGGCCCAGTATGCGGAAAACGAGCGCATGGTCGGGGCGTATGTCTTGCGCACAGTTTCAGACCCGGACTCCGGCAAGCCGAACGGGCAGGTGCCGGAGTATCTGACAGTGTTGACACCCTACAAACAGGGGTTGCCGTACGACTTCGACCAGGTGCGCGTTTTCACCTGGGACACGAAGAGGCACCGCTACGGCACTGCATTTAGAGAGCACGACATCGTGGGCTTTTTCCCGGTGAAGGTGACGCCAGGAAATGCCAGCGATCCTAATGGTCTGGAGCCCACGTTCAGTTTTCAAGTGGCGAACGGCGACAACGTCAGCCTCGACCCGGCTACGGGCAGGCCGCACGCAACGGAGTTGGAAACGCTGACATACAAGATGGAAGGAAACCTTGTGCGGCAGGTGCTTCCCGCAGGCGCGAAGTCGGCCACAAACGCAAAGCAATCGGCGAGCCCCTCACATCGAGAGAGGCGTTATCGGCGCAAGCGCGGATAGAGTCGCAATGGCGATACCCTGGTGGGCGCATAGCTATCTCCTTCCCACTCAAGCCAGAATCGGCTTGAATGGGCCACCTGCCTGCCCTACTGATTCTGTCGTTCTTTTATTAGCTGGTCTAAAGCGTCTTTGTATAGGTGGTTTCTAGGCGTTTCTAGGCTCGGCGAATATAGGACTCTTCCATAAATAGATTTTGCCTTAAATGCAACCTGCCTTGATGGTACGTAGATCATAATCGAAAACACCTCAGGGCAAACATGGCGCGCACAGCCGGAAAACTCTACCCCATCCTCCTCACCAAAGTTAAAGATTTTCAAAGCATCAGGGTAACTGACATAAAAACTGTCATCAAGTTTCCCGGATTTCCATTCCAATTGAAAATGTTGCCCGTTGTGGGGGCTGAAAACAAATAGCTGCCAGCCAGATCGCTCACCCCAGGTAGCGACAGCAACGGAGGCCTCCCGGCCCCCGGACTCCCGAAATAGACGGACGGCCTGAATCTGTCCTGGCAACTTTGGAAGCGATTCAGCAAAACCGCGAAATTCCTGTACTGACAAATCATTACCTTGTAGTTGGACTTTGCTATAAACCGGCGGGACCGGTAGGTTCATGACCGCAAACAAAGCAAAAGCCATACAAAACCTTTTAGGCACTTGGGATTCTCCTCAGGGCTCAAAGCCCTTGACGACATCGATATAATTCGGCCCTACTTGACCGAAGTTATGATGGTTACGATCCAGCCACGCACCTCTCACAGATTGCATTCCACCGGAGGAAAATAGCTTTTGTGTTCCGCGTACGCCCAAAGTCCATGATGCAATGCCTAAATCAAGATTGCCATGAAGAGTACTAATGGCACTTGATAACGCCGCTGCTACTTTTGGGATTTGTACATGAAAGTTCGCGATACCTCCGGCCGCGATGCCTAGATCCTTAGCCCGTGACGGCTGAATCTGAAACAACCCCCCGTTTGTACTAAAGGGATCAAGGCTCGATTCCTTATAGGCAAGTCCGACTAACATGTTGGGGTCAATTCCGTTCCGTGCGCCAGATCCTGTCATGGTGTTCTCAAAGTCGGTGACATCATAATGGTAGTAGTTGGCAGCTTTTTCAATAGCCTGCAAGGACATTGTCGATAGCGATTGCAATCCCTGCAAGCTGTTGGCCAGTCCCTCTATAGCAGCTTGTGCGGTGTCGTTGGCCCACTCCTGGCCTTCGCCATTATCCGCACTGTATGGGCCGTTGTCCGGCGCACTGCAGGGCACCTGGGCGGGTGTCACGACGGACCCCGGTGCGCTGCCTGTGGTTCCATACCAGCCGCAGGGCTGGCCGTTGTTGCCATCGCTGGAGTGCCCGTCGGCATCGATGCCATTGATGGGATTGTTGCCCACGTACGTGTACAGG
>JBOGLY010000048.1:0-10843 GCA_050746425.1 Acidobacteriaceae bacterium | reverse complement strand
GTCCTACTTTGGTCCGGCCTATTGAAATCCGTCCTCACCGCCCCGGTCCGCGCCCAGATGCGACGCCAGCGGCGCCGATTGAAGACCTGAGGGCCGACCCCACATGAGCCGCTCCCCGCGAGAGAACATATTAAGTAAGTATATCCGCCACGCGGCGATTACTCCGATGACCCGCGTCATGCGATGCGAACAGCGCTTGTTGTCGAGGGTGTCGTCGATTGGCAATCCCGCGCGTGTCGCCTGCCCGTCTTTCGCATGTTGTAGATTGGTACACATCGTTCCTTTTGGCCTATCTTTAGAGGGGAAAGGCCAGCCATTGTCTGCCCGCAACATTTCAGGAGGAACCGGTCTGTCCGTAACCAGCCCCAGCGCGAGCGAAAGCGTAGAAATGGCCAGCACGCCGCTGATGCGACAGTATGCCGCGGCCAAACAAAAATATCCGGGGACGCTGCTCTTTTTTCGGCTGGGAGATTTTTACGAGCTGTTCTACGAGGATGCCAGGACAGCCTCGCGCGAGCTGCAAATCACGCTGACTTGTCGCGACAAAGAGCGCGCAATCCCCATGTGCGGCGTCCCCCACCATGCCGCCGACCAGTACATTGCGCGACTGCTGCGTCTTGGTTATCGCATCGCGATCTGTGAGCAATTGGAAGATCCGAAGCTGACAAAAACCATCGTCCGCCGCGAGGTCACGCGCGTGCTGACGCCGGGCACGGCCATCGATCCCACGCTGCATTCAGAGCGAAACAATTTCCTCGCCGCCTTGTGTTTCGATGGTTCGACGATCGGACTGGCACTGCTCGACAACTCGACCGGAGATTTTCGCGCGACGGAATTTCGCGGTCGCGATGCGCAGGACGCGGCGGCGAGGTGCGGCGATGAACTGGCGCGCTACAACCCCGCGGAAATTTTGTTTGCCGAAAATGTCGACGGTGCCGCGGCGCAACTGGAAGATGCCTTGCGCTCCCGCACCGTCACCCACCTGGAACCGTGGGTGTTGACCAGGGACTACGCCATGCCGCTGCTGGAAAATCATCTGGGCGCTCGCGATCTGGCGGGGTTTGGCCTGGAGGGTCACACCGCGGCGGCGGTCGCCGCCGGCGGCATCCTGCATTATCTTCGCGCCACGCAGCTCGGCCAGTTGGAGCACATCGATCGCGTGCGTTATTACGAGCACAGCGGTTGCCTGCAACTCGATGCCGTCACGGTCCGCAACCTGGAACTGGTCGAACCGCTGATGCCCGATGCCCGCCGGCATACGACGCTGTTCCACACGCTGGACCTATGCCAGACGCCCATGGGAAAGCGCAAATTGCGTTCCACAATTTTGCGGCCGCTGCTGGATTTGGCGACGATCGACGAGCGGCTCGACGGCGTTGCCGAACTGCACCGCGACTTGCAGGCGCGCGAGCGAGTGCGAGAAAGCATCGGCGGCATCCTCGACCTGGAACGATTGCTCAGCCGAATTTCACTCGACAGTGCCGGACCGCGCGATCTTCTGGCGCTTGCCATTTCCGCGACAAAACTTCCGGCCGTGGCGGCGGAGCTTGCGCAGCTTCAGTCAGCGGCCTGGAAGAGAATGGAGGCGTCCCTCGACTGCCTTGCTGACCTGCAGAAAGCGATTTCAACTACGCTGACCGAACAACCTCCAGTCCATTTGGAAGATGGCGGAGCGATCGCCGGCGGAGTCGATGCGGAACTGGATCGGCTGCGCTCGCTCAGTTTGAGCGGAAAACAATCCATCGCCGCCATTGAGGAGCGGGAACGCCAGCGCACCGGCATTGGATCACTGAAGGTCCGCTACAACTCCGTTTTCGGTTATTACATTGAGGTCACGAAGTCGAACCTCGACAATGTTCCGGCGGAGTATGAACGCAAGCAGACCCTGGTGAATGCCGAGCGCTTCACCACGCAGGAGCTGAAGGAGTACGAACGCAGCGTGCTGGGCGCGCAGGAACGCTGCCTGGAAATCGAGCGACGCATTTTTCTTGAACTGCGCCAGACCGCTCTTGCCGCAAGCGCGCGAATTCGCGCCACGGCAGAGGCGATTGCCGAGGTCGACTTGCTCGCTTGCTTTGCGCATCTCGCGGCGGCGCGGCAATACGTGCGGCCACAGGTGGACGACTCAGGAATTTTCGAGGCACTGGCCGCCCGCCATCCAGTGATTGAATGGCACATGGAGCAGGCATCCGAGGGACGCTTCGTTCCCAACAGCATTTATCTGGATACCGCCGGACCCAGTCTGCTTTTGCTGACCGGGCCAAACATGGGCGGCAAATCCACCTATCTTCGCCAGACGGCGCTGCTGGCGATCCTCGCGCAAATGGGATGCTTCGTTCCGGCACAACGGATGCGCCTCGGAATTGTTGACCGCATCTACACGCGCATCGGCGCCAGCGACAATGTAGCCGAAGGCCGTTCCACTTTTATGGTCGAGATGACAGAGACCGCAACAATTTTGAACACAGCCACGTCCCGATCCCTGCTGCTGCTGGATGAAATGGGACGAGGCACAGCGACATTTGACGGCATGTCCCTGGCCTGGGCGACAGTTGAATATATACATGAGGTATTGTCGGCAAGAACCTTATTTGCAACCCATTATCATGAGCTGACGATGCTGGCCGGAATCCTTCCGCGACTCAAAAATCTGCGCGTCACCGTGCAGGAAAATCCCAAAGGAATTGTCTTTCTGCACGCCATTGAAGAAGGCGCGGCCAATAAGAGTTACGGAATTGAAGTTGCGCGTCTGGCAGGGATTCCGCGGGCAGTTGTCGTGCGGGCGCGAGAAATTCTGCGGCAGCATGAGCGATCGGAAAAGCGCGAAATCGAATCCAGCCACGACCCCGATGTGCAGATGACATTGTTCACTCCATTGTCGCAACGGATCGTCGATCAGATTCATGCGCTCGACCTGAATTCGCTGACCCCAATGCAGGCGCTGAATCTCTTGCAGGAGTTGCAACAGGAAGTTCGCGAAGGATCGACACCGGTGGGGACGCGAGCATGAAGACCCCCGCGCTTCGCCATCGCGTTGGTTCGTTGTTGATCGTGGGCGTCGAATCCACTGCGCTGAGCCCGTTGGAAATGGCGTGGCTGCGCATCCTGCAACCGAGCGGACTGATCCTGTTCCGCCGCAACATAGAAACCGCGGCACAATTGAATTCGCTATTTCACCAGGCCGCGCCCGTGTTGCCGCAGCCGTTTTTTCGCTGCGTCGATCTTGAAGGCGGCACTGTTGATCGCTTGCGCGACCTGGTTGGGCCAACGCCTTCTGCGGCGGAAGTGGCTGCGACGAACCGACCTGTAATTTTCCGCGCTCACGGAGCGCTGATCGGGCGAATGCTCCACTCGCTCGGCTTTAATGTCGATCTCGCGCCGGTGCTCGACCTGGCGTTGCCGATTTCGCGCGGCGTCATGGGTACGCGCGCGGTTTCCGCCGATCCTGCACAGGTGATTGCGTACGCACGCGCTTTCATCGCTGGACTTCGGCAACACGGAATTTTACCCTGCGGAAAGCATTTTCCCGGACTTGGCGGCGGCGCGCTCGATTCGCATGATGCCACGCCGGATATCGATCGCGCGTGGCGGGAAGTCTGGGAGCACGACATCAAGCCTTATCGCGCACTTGCTTCCGAGATGCCGCTGGTTATGGTGAATCACGCGGCATACCCAAAGATCGAATGCCCGGCACGGCCCGCATCGCTGTCGCGGTTCTGGATTGAAGAGGTGCTTCGCGGCAAGCTGCGCTATCGCGGCCTCGCAATTTCCGACGACATGGAGATGGGCGGGGTGCTGAACCACGCCTCGCCTGAAGCCGCCGCAATCGAAGCGATTGCCGCCGGAACTGACTTGCTGGAAGTGTGCCATCGCGCAGACCGCGTGTTGAACACGCATGAAGCGCTGCTGCGGGAGGCCGAACGCTCGCCCGCATTTGCGCGCTGCGTTGACAGGGCTGCGAAGCGAGTCTCCAACGCGAAATTGCGACTGCTCCGAAAATCGAATCTTCCGAAGCCGCTTTCCGCCGCTGGACTGAAGCAGTTGCAGAATGGGCAGCAGCGGCTACGCGAAAAGATCGCGCGCGCGGCGACGCGGGAGAACGCACAGTGAGAAATTTCTCCGATGCAGGCCGCCCGTCTGCGAAACCGCGCCGCGCCATGACTGTTGCCGGCATTATGAGCGGCACTTCCGCGGATGGTATTGATGTGGCGTTGGTTCGGATCACGCCGCCGCGCAACTCGAAAGACGGTCTGCCAGTGCTTCGATTGCTGGCGCATGTTGCTGTTCCTTATCCCGCAACGGTCCGCAAATCCATTCTGCGGATGATGAATGCCAGGAACGCATCGGTCGCGGAGATGTCGCGGCTCCATTGGCGACTGGGTCAGTTGTATGCGGACGCTGTCGAGACAACGTTGCAAAAATATCCAGTGCGCCTCGATCTTGTCGGCTGTCATGGCCAGACCATCTACCATCAGGGCGCTGTCCAGCCTTTTCTCGGCGGCCGCGTGGCGTGTACGTGGCAGCTTGGGGAAGCTTCCGTCATCGCCGCGAGGCTTGCGGTCCCTGTCGTTTCGGATTTTCGTCCCGCCGATCTGGCTGCCGGTGGTCAAGGCGCTCCGCTGGTGCCGCTGCTCGACTACGTGGCGTTTCGCCATGCCACGCGCAATCGCGTGCTGCAAAATCTTGGCGGCATCGCAAACCTTACCGTGATACCGGCGGGTGCTTCGCAACAGAATGTTTTCGCCTTCGACACTGGACCGGCGAACATGGCGATGGACGCGTTGATGGCGGAATTGCTTGGCAAAAAATATGACGCTCGCGGCGTGACGGCGGCGCGCGGTTGCGTGCTGGATTCCGTTGTGCGGGAGTGCCTGCGGCAGAACTTTTTTCAAGCTGCCCCGCCAAAGTCCGCAGGCAGGGAACAATTCGGGCGCGAGTTTGTGGCGCGCTTCCTGGCCCAATGCCGAAAACAAAGCAAGCAGCCGGAAGATGCGGTTGCGACGGCAACTGCACTGACGGCGCGCAGCATTGGACTCGCGTGGAAAGACTTTGTTGCGCCGGCGCTCAGCAACGCCCCAACGGATTATATTGTTGCCGGCGGCGGCGTGAACAACCTGACCCTGATGAAAATGATTCGCGCGGAATTGGCATCGTTCGGAAAAATTACGATGAAAACGAGCGACGATTTTGGGATTCCAGCACCGGCGAAAGAGGCGATGGCGTTCGCGCTGCTTGCGTATCAAACCTGGCATCGACTGCCCGGTAATTTGCCGCGGGCGACTGGCGCGGAACGATCCACAATCTTGGGAAAGATCATGTATGTGTGATTTTTGGGCTGGCGGTGCTCGCCCCGCGGTAACACAGACGTTACTCATTGCTTCAATTTGCTGCCTGATGTTTTTTGCGGGATGCGGCCAGAAACCCGTTGACCCGAACACCGTCACGGTTGCAATCGAAAGCAGCCCGACCAATCTCGATCCGCGCATTGGCGTCGATGCGCAATCGGAACGCATCGATGAGCTGATCTTCGATTCGTTGGTGAAAAAAGACGCCCAATTCAATCTGCAGCCCGATTTGGCAACCTCCTGGGAGATGCCGAATCCGCTGACGTACATTTTTCATCTGCGAACAAACGTGCGCTTCCAAAATGGCCAGCCGTTCACCGCGCGAGACGTGAAGTGGACGCTCGATTCGATGCGCGACCACAGCATTTTGACATCGAAGTATCAGGCCTTTCGCAACATCTCATCTATCGACGCGCCCGATTCCCACACCGTTGTCATCCACATGGAGCAACCCGATGCGGCGCTGCTCTGGAACCTTTCCGACGGCGCGCTGGGCATTGTTCCCTACGGCAGCGGCCGCGACTTCCAGCGACATCCCGTCGGCACCGGACCGTTCCGTTTGGTCAGCCAGGAACTCGACAAGGAAGTTGTGCTGGCGCGAAATCCGCTCAGTTGGCAGGCTGTGCCCAAGATCGCGCGCCTGCGGTTTGAAGTGGTTCCAGACGAAATGACGCGCGCGCTCGAATTGCGCAAAGGCTCCGCGGACGTGGCGTCAAACGCACTGTCGCCGGACATGATCTGGTCCATGCGGAAAGATAAAATGCTGGCGGTGGCGGAAGCGCCTGGGACGATCGTGCAATATCTGACATTCAATTTGCGCGATCCATACCTGCGCGATCCGCGCGTTCGCCAGGCGATCGCCTATGCGATGAATCGACCGCTGATTATTGCGACCCTGCTGCGCGGAATGGCGCGACCGGCGGACAGCCTCCTTCCTACCGGTCATTGGGCGTACACCGGAGACGTTGCGCATTACAACTACAATCCGAGACAGGCCAAACAGCTTCTCGATGACGCGGGCTATCGTCCTGGACAGGATGGCATCCGCTTCCACCTGACGATGAAGACTTCCAACGACGAAGGAGCGCGCGTACTGGCGATGGCCCTGCAACAGCAGCTGCGCATGGTTGGAATTGCGCTCGACGTGCGCAGTTTTGAGTTTGCGACGTTCTATTCCGATATTTCGCACGGCGCATTCGGCATCTATAGCCTGCGTTGGATCGGCGGCAATGAGGACCCGGACATTTTCCGGTATGCATTTGCTTCTTCCAGCGTTCCGCCGCATGGCGCAAACCGCGGAGATTATGCAAATGCGGAAGTCGACAAATTGCTGCGAGGGGCGGCGGAGGAATCCGACCAATCCCAGCGTCGCATCGCCTATGTACGCGTTCAGCAGATTCTCGCGAAGGAATTGCCGACCCTGCCGCTATGGTTTCTCGATTCCGTCGTAATTTACAACCGGCGACTCAGCGGCGTGGTTGCGTCGAAATCCGGAAATTTTTATTTTCTGGAAGCCGCCGTGCCTCATGAGGGGCGATAGACAAGCTTGCTCTGATGACGCGCTTCTGCGTTGCATAAGTCTGTCCTCCTGAGCGAACCGGGCTCCCCGGCGAGCGATTTGCGCTCGCGGGGTGGAAAGCGAAGGACCTCGCATTTTGTCAGAAAACCGCGAGGTCCTTCGCTTCACTTCGTTGCGCTCAGGATGACAAACTCTTTCATCGCCGACGTGTCAACGAGACCCACCCCTTCCTAGACCGGAAGAGTGTTGGGAGCGATGCTGGATGGTTTCCTTGGCGTGCTGGAAAAGCCGGCCAGCCGCACCGTCAGGACCATCGCGGGAACCAGAAACACGGTCGAGTTCAGCACCCACATGATGACTCCGGCAGCAACCTGGTCCGATAACGCGGAGATGTGGAACGGGTTCGCCTGCGCGACATAGAACTGATAAATTGGCCGATTACAAAAGGCGAGGAATGCGGAGAGCGCCGTGTTCACAATGTCAGCGGAGAGCAGATACACAAGCACCATCCAGCCATTGGCGCGGACCTTGCCAGGCCAGGGATGCAGCACCACCCACCAGAACAGAAGCGCCGTGGTCAAAAAGCAAACGTGCTCAAAATCGTGGACGTTCTCATTCCGCAGAGCGTAGTCGTAAGCGACTGGAAAATGCCAGGCGACAAATACGGTATTGAAGGTGAGCCATGCGACGATCGGGTCCATGAAAAAATGCACGAAGGCGCGCAACCAGCGCAGGGCAATCAGCGGACCGAGGATTCGTCTGACGCTCCATCGCGGAAGACCGCGCAGCAGCGGCACAACGGGAGCGCCGACGAGCACCAGCGGCGGCACGGCGGACATCAGCAGAAAGTGCTGCACCATGTGGGCGCTCAGCAGCGTGTCCGCGAATCCGTCCATGGGCGAGGCGACAGCGAGCCATAGCACCGCCATTCCGCCCAAAAAACATAACAGGCGAGTTCCGTTGAAATAGGCGGGCCTGGTGCGCCGAATCGCGATCCATCCTCGCACATAAATTGCGCACACGACGAGGACCGCCAGCGTCAGCCAGAATGGCGGCGACCATGCTGCGAGAATGGCCTGAGTTGGTGAGAGCATTTCCGTCCTGCTGTAAGTTTCCTAACCCACTCAAGCCAAAGACGGCTTGAATGGGGCACCCTGACTTTTTCGATACCACTCAAGCCAGTCCTTCGACTCCGCTCAAGGTGGGCTTGAATGGGCCACCGCCCTCCGGTCGCGAAGACAGCACCACGTCAGTCCTGGTGTCCCTGTCGTTTCGGAAGCTCGCCACGCGCCAATGGCGGAGCAAGGTTCTGCGCCGGCCGTTCATTGCCATGCAGCGTTTCCAGAAAACTCACCAGCGCGGTGACCTGCGGCGGGCTCAACACGCTGCCGTAAGAAGGCATGTTTCCGCCTCCCTGCAGCACCTGGCGTATAAGCTGGCTTTCGGTCAGGCGCGTGGCCACCATGTTCAATTCCGGGCCACGCTGTCCTCCCACGCCGTCGAGGGAATGGCAATTGCGGCATTGCATCTGTTGGAACACTACCGCGCCTTGTCTTTGCAGCGGAGTTCTTCCGGCTAAAAATTTGGGCTGCACCGGGTCCGCTTTCCACGCATTCATCACCGGGCTCCATGGAGGATGTTCTCCCATGCCGGTCAAAATGGAAAGCGACACTGCAACTGTGCAGACGACGAGCACCGCAATCGGACGGCGCGACCAGTGCTTCTCTCCTTCTCCGGCATACAGCGGCAAGCCCAGCGCAATCAAGATGACGACGATCGGCGCAATGATAAGAAGCGGCGTCTCAATCGCCGGCGGACACAATGCGAAGAGCGCATAAATCCACAGGAACGGAAGGTCGGGCTTGGGAACGGTCTGGATGATGGTGGGATCGGGCGGACCGCCGGGGCCGATCGGTCCGAAGAAAAACGCGCACGCCATGATGGCCAGAATGATCGATGCGGAAAAGATCAGGTCCGCCCATGCTGCGTCAGGAACGAACGGAACGCCGTCTTTATGGATCTCCGCCTCGTATTCCTTGACGTAGGTGCTTCTCCGCACCAGTCGACCGGGCATGGGCCACTCGCTGATGCCGAGGTAGAGCACCATCCACACATGAATGCCGACCAGCGCAATCAAAATTCCAGGAATGACGAATACGTGCAGAGTGAAGAAGCGAGAAAACGCGGTTGCGCCAATGATGGGGCCACCCAGCATGAAGTGGACCAATCTTCCGCCGATCCACGGAATCCTCCCCATGATGGAAGCGCCGATCCCCAGTCCCCAATAGGCGTCCTGATCGAAGCGCAGCACCTGGCCGGTGAAGGCCATGCCCAGCGTCAGCAGCAGTAAAAACACGCCGACGATCCAGGTGAGTTCGCGCGGATACTTGTACGACCCGAACATGAACACCTGGGTCATGTGGATGATCACGATGGCGACCATGAAATCCGATCCCCAACCGTGAACGCCGCGGATAAACCAGCCCAGCGGCACATTGTGATTGATGAAAACCAGGCTGGTCCACGCATGCTGGGCGCTTGGCGTATATATCAGCGCCAGCAGAATGCCGGTGACAATCTGCAGGCCGAAAATAGTGGCCGCGGCGCTACCGAAAACGTACCACCAGCTCGCGCTGCTTTTTGGAATCGGGTGGTCTGCCGCCTGCTTGATCGGCTTCGCCAGCCCCAGGCGGCGATCGAACCATTGAAAGAGACCGTTCTGCTTCAAGCCTGGCATGAGGTACACCCCGGTCTCGCGATGCTGGCTTCTGTGGACAACGTCGGCAATTCCCCGGCCCAGATCATCAATTGTTTGCCCACAACTTTGTACTTGTACTGGTACAGTCCGCGAGGCGGCGGCCCGGCGGCGACTGCGCCATCCTGGTAATAGATCCCTCCGTGGCACGGACACATGAACAGTTTCGATTGCGGGAACCAATGCACAGGGCAGTCCATGTGCGCGCAGTTGATGGCGAATACCTGGAACTGATTTTTCTCAATATGGCGCACCCAGCATGGCAGCGTGCGCGTCGCGCCATCCGCGGGCGTGCCATCTGGATTGCGATAACGCCCCAGCCTGGTCTCTCCAGGAGGAAATTGATCGAGATCGCCCACCGGAACCCAGTGGTTGTAGCTCTTGTTCCCCCTGAAGGCAGGCGCAAAAATGTACCAGACCACCGGAACCGCCAGAACGACCCCGACGATGCCGTTGAGTCCCACGGCGACTTTGAAAAGGAATCGCCGCCGGGAATATTCGCTCGGCTCGTTGAGCGGGTTTTTGACGATCGGGTTATTGAACAGATCTTTCAGCGGGTTCTTCACAATCACTCCTGCAGCGAATCCATCAGGTTTAGAGGACCGTCATTCTTCGCTTCGCTCAGAATGACGGACTTTTCCCTGCCATCGACAATCGACATTCTCTAGTTCCCTCTCCTGGGAAAGTTGGAGCTTACCGGCGGAATCGTCGGAAACGGCTGGCCGGGAAACTGCGTCCGATGCGATGACAGCCATGCAACTACGTCCGTGACCTGTTGGTCCGTCATCGGTTTTCCCTCCGCATCTCCGCGCCAGTCCGGCATCCCCTCGCCTGCCATCCCGGCAACGACTATATCGCGCAATTCCCGATCGCTGGCCAGCGCCAGGTACGTAGGGTCCACGATCGATCCGTAAACGACGCCCTGCCCCGATCCCGCGGCGCCTGTGCCATCCGCTCCATGGCAGCGTGCGCAAAACGTGCCGAATGCCACCTTGCCCGCCTCAACACTGCCACGTCCCGCTGCCTTATAGGCAGGCGGATTGGCGCCATTTAGAATTCCCGGCTGCCCCCAGTGTTCGATCATTCCATTCACAATTGAGTCGGCCTGCTGGTCCGTCAGGAACCCGCCATTGGCCTTAACAAACTGGTGCATCCAAAACGCCGACTGTCCCTTGGCAATGATCCGAGCCATGCGCTAATGCCCGGCCCACGCCAGATACACCG
>JBOGLY010000047.1:0-10854 GCA_050746425.1 Acidobacteriaceae bacterium | reverse complement strand
GCATCGAAGTGTTTGTGATGGTGAGGCCGAGGGGCGGAGATTCGTTCTACACAGATTATGAATTCGATGTAATGCGCGATGATGTGGCCCGGATAAAAGAACTGGGAGCCGACGGGATTGTTCTTGGCATGCTTGACCGGGAAGGCCACGTCGATGTGGACCGCACGACCGAGCTGGTGGAACTGGCGCAGCCGATGCAGGTGACATTTCATCGCGCCTTCGACATGTCGGCAGACCTGGACGAATCGCTGGAGCGCGTGATTCAAGCGGGTGCGCACCGCATTTTGACCTCCGGCGGAATGCAGACGGTGACCCAGGGCGCGGAACAGGTGAAGCACCTGATTGAAGCCGCGAGAGGAAGAATTAAGATTATGGTGGGCGGCGGCATTCGGCAGGAGAATATCCGCAAGACGGCGCTGCGCACACATGCGGAGGAATTTCACTGCTCCTTGAGAACGAGGACGCATAGCCCGGTGAGGTTCCAGAATCATAGCTTGAAATTGGGCGCGGTCGCCAACGATGAATTTGCGCGATATGTCGTTCTCGAAGAGAATGTACGTGGGTTGCGCGAAGCGCTGAATAAGATTTCGAGTGGAGTTACCCAGGGTGTTTACGAATAATGCGCATTTCACTGCGTCGGGCGAAATTGCGGACAGTCCAGCGGTCGTGTCTTCCAAAATCGATAAGCGGGCCAAGGAGATACTGCGGCTGCTGCTGCACCATGGCAGGACCTCCGTCGACGAATTGACGGGAATTCTGAAAATGTCGCCAGCCAGCGTTCGCCGGGACCTGGTACGGCTGGAAGAACGCGGGCTGGTCCACCGCACCCACGGCGGCGCCATGCTGGCGGGTCAGGCCGTTTACGAGCCTTTCCGCTTCGACGCCGCTTTTGGGGTCCGCGAGGAGCGGTTCGCGAAGGAGAAGCAGCGAATTGCACAGGCGGCGGCCGACCTGATCGAGGAAAATGAGACCATCGGCATCACAGCGGGAACGACGACCACGCAAGTGGCCCAGCGGCTTCGCCATCGCAACAACCTCCACATCATTACCAACGCCGTCAACATTGCCATGGAGATGAGCAACAGCGCTGGCATAGACACTACGCTGACCGGCGGACGAATGCGCTGGCAGGGAGCTTTTTCGCTGATTGGGCCGGCGGCGACCGAATCGTTGAACGTGGTGGTAATGGATCGCGTCTTTGTCGGAGTCTGCGGGGTAGACCCTGAACGCGGGGCGACGACGATTGAAGCGGACGAGGCAGCAGTGTTTCGAGCCATGACGCGGCAGGCAAAACAGGTCGTCGTCGTGGCCGATTCGAGTAAGGTTGGCATGGTCAGTCCGGTCATTATTTGTCCTTCGACGACAATCGACGTGTTGATTACCGACGATGGCATTCCGGACGACGCAGTGGCTGCCTTTGAAAAAGCCGGAGTCAAGGTCCTGAGCGTCTGAAAGCGAAACTCCCAGGGATGACGCCTCAAGAAAATGAACATAGGAATTATCGGCTTCGGTTTTATGGGCGGCGTGCATCTAGCTGCGTTCAAGCGGGTCCAAGGTGCAACCGTTACAGCCGTGGCATCGCGCAAGCGACCCAATCCAAACGCACCGACGACGGGAAATCTAGCCGTTGAGAGCTGCGGGCTGCCGGAGGATGTCCATTGGCATTCCGATTGGCGGAAATTATTGCTCGATCCACAAATTGATGCCATTGACATTTGCCTGCCGACAAACCTGCACAAAGAAGTTGCGGTAAGCGCGCTCGAGCGGGGCAAGCATGTGCTTTGCGAAAAGCCAATGGCGCTTGACCTGCGCGATTGCGATGAGATGTTGGAGTCGGCGGACAAGAGCGGCCGCGTGTTGATGATTGGCCACGTATTGCGTTTCGCATACCCATACCGCTACGCTGCGTCTTTTGTCAGCGCGAGAGGCGACGCGGTAAAAACCTGCACGATGACGCGCAACACCGGATATCCCCAGTGGAGCGAATGGCTTTCTCGTGAGGAGTCTAGTGGCGGAGCGATCCTCGATCTTCTCATCCACGACATCGATCAGGCGCTGATGCTGTTTGGCGATCCCCATGCAGTTACCGCTGTGAACGACGGCCAGATCGACACGATGCGAGGCAGGTTGCGCTATGAAGGTGGATTGGAGGTCCGTATTGAGGGCGGGTGGCGCGCGCCAGAGATGCCGTTTTCCGCGAGCTTTCAGATTGAAGCCAACGATGCGGCGCTTATCTTCGAGGATGGAAAGCTCAGACTGAATCGTTCGGACGAAGAACAGATTGTCGACATCCCCGAGCATCGGGAATATGTGGAAGAAATGCGCCACTTCGTGGAATGCTGCGGGATGAATTCCATTCCAGAGAAATGCCTTCCCACAGAATCCGCGCGGGCGGTAAGAATTGCGAATCTCCTGAGGGCATCGAGGGAACAGACTGGGAAAGTGATTTTCTGCGGCAACTGACCGCTTTGCAAATCACAATCCCCTAACGCGCGGTCCAACCGCCATCGATCAGCAGAGTGTGACCCGTAATTAAAGAAGCGGCAGGTGAAGCGAGGAAAACCACTGCACCCGCAACTTCGATCGGTTCCCCAATGCGATGCAGCGCGGCAATGTTCTCGATCACCTCGGCGCGAAACTCTGGATCGGAAAGCGCCAGCTCTGTGCCGGGGGTTCGGATAAATGTAGGGGCGACGGCGTTGACATTGATGTTGTATTTGCCCCACTCGACAGCCAGGCACTTCGTCAGGTGTGAAATCGCGGCTTTGGTCATGCAGTAGACGGACTCAGTTGGCAATGCCGCGAACCCGGCCTGCGAGCCGATATTGACAATGCGCCCGCCTTTCTGCCGGATCATGACTCGACCAGCGGCCTGACTCGCGAAGAAAGTCCCCTTCAGATTGACGGCGAGGGTACGGTCGAAGTCTTCTTCCGTTACGTTCTCCGCAAGATTGTCCGGTGCGATTCCAGCATTGTTCACGAGAATATCCAGCTTGCCGAAGTGTCGCACAGTATCGTCGATCGCGCGCTCGATCTGACGTAGATCGGTCATATCCATTTGCAGCGGCAAAGCGCGGCGGCCCATTGCAGCGATTTCGTTCTCAAGGCCGCCATCGCTGCCCAACAACCGGAGACCCAGCGCAACATCCGCGCCCGCCTCCGCCAGCGCCAATGCAATTGCCCTGCCCAATCCACGCGCAGCACCGGTCACCAGCGCCACCTGACCTTCAACATCGAATCTTGGCAATGCCTTCATTCATCTAGTTTACTTAGGACCACTTCGGACCGCGGCACTAGCGTAGCTGTTTTGGGATAGGCTCTACAATTCGCTCATCGCGTTACCGAAAAAGAATTACGCGTTGGCTTCTTTCCATTCTTCATGCCAGGCCATTTGGATCGCCTCCAGTTTGGCTTCATTGGACTTTTGCGGGTCGTCGGCGAAGCCTGGCAGCTCCGTGACGAAGCGATGCAATTCGGTGAAGCGCACGGTCAACGGATCGGTGTCAGGGAATTTCTCCTGCAACTGGATGGCAATTTCTTCAGCATCGTTCCAGGTAATCTGCGGCACTGCAATCTCCCTTACGTTGAATGAAAATTATTCCAGGGATTCTACTGCACTTGCTTTTCTTCAGCCAGGGAGAGCGGCTTCCCTTCGGAAACATAGTTGCGGTTCCATTTGGGAATCTCTACAACGTAACTTCCCGGCCCATTGATTATCGCCTGGCAACCGAGGCGAGAATTCAATTGCACGTCGGCCGCGGTCTCCATGCGATCCAGTTCGTCGTCATCCGGCTCGCTGATTCCGGACGCGCCTTCCTTTACCCAGATATGGCAAGTGGTGCAAGCACAGGCACCGCCGCATGCGTGATCGAGAAAGATCCCAAAATTTTCCGCAACATCGAGAAACGACATTGGCTTGCCGTGGTGATCGTAGGGCATGGTCCCATACTTAAACTCGACCGTGCGGCCTTCGGGAAGAAAGGTGACCCGGACCATGCCCGCAGCGGGTGGCCTGGAGAGATCGACAGGAGATTCTATTTCAGGACTGGTCGCATTTGACATAGGCTGCTCACTTATTTTGAACTTCAGTTTCTTTCGCGGTCGCTTCAAATTCCGCGGGGGCCATGGGATGATGCGCGACGGGACCTTTGCCAAGACGCCGTCCCGCATCGTCCATGGTCTTGCCTTTCAGGACGGAACCGACCGCGGCATCCATTTGCAGTTCCGCAAAATTTCTTGTTGCTTTGTCCAGCACTTCGATTGCGCTGCGAACCGCTTGATAGTCGCTGCCGGCGCGCGCCTGTTGGAGCGTCGCGCGGGCCACACCGATTTGCGCGACTTCATCTGGCTGCAATAGGTTCCACGCCGGGCTGGATGGCGCTTTTTCGACTGCGGTCAAAATCGTGTCGGCTTCGCTCCTGGCTTCAATCAGTTGGCGCTCGCGGAAGTCTTCTTCCGCGTGATCGAAGGAATCCAGGATCATCGTCTCGACTTGCTCGTCCGTCAGCCCGTAGGTGGGCTTTACTTCTATTTCCGCCTGCTTGCCGCTGCGCTGTTCCAGGGCTGTTACGCGCAGAATACCGTTGGCATCGATGAGAAATTTCACCTCAATCCGCGGCATGCCGGCCGTCATCGGCGGTATTCCCTTTAGATCAAAACGGGCCAGCGAACGGCAATCCTTGGCCAATTCCCGTTCCCCCTGCAACACATGAATGGCAACATTGGCCTGCCCATCGACGCCGGTCGTGAAATGCTCCGTGGCGGAGGCTGGAATGGTGGAGTTGCGTTGAATGATGCGAGCCACGACGCCGCCGAGGGCTTCAATGCCGAGAGACAATGGAGTCACGTCCAGCAGGAGCATGTCGTCGGTCGCGTTAGAGTCGCCCGCGAGAATATTTGCCTGCACCGCTGCACCCAGGGCGACAACTTCGTCCGGATTCATTTCGGCATGAGGCTTTTTGCCTCGCGCAGCCAGATCGAAAACTTCTTCGACCAGTTTGCGCACGCTGTGAATCCGAGTCGATCCGCCGACCAGGACGACTTCTCCAATATCTTCGAGTTTGATTCCGGCATCCTGAATCGCCTGCCGGCACGGCGCGACGGTGCGCTCAATGACAGGACGGATCAACTGCTCGAATTGTTCGCGAGTGACTTCCCGCCGATAACGCTGGCCGTCTGGCAGCGTGACATCCAGGCTGGTTGAATCCTCAGTGGAAAGAGCGATTTTTGCTTCGATGACCGACTTGCGAATCGCCTGGATGGCTTCTCCATTGCGTCGCAAATCCAGGCCCAGGTCGCCAGAAATGTCATCGAGCGCGATTGCAATCAGGAGGTTGTCAATATCATCGCCGCCTAGATGCGTGTCGCCGTTGGTGGCAATCACTTCAAAGATGCCGTCGTGCAATTTCAGAATGGAAATATCGAAGGTGCCGCCGCCCAGGTCGTACACGGCGACGATGCCAACTTTTTTCTTGTCCAGACCATAGGCAAGCGCGGCCGCGGTTGGCTCGTTCACCAGCCGAAGCACTTCAAGACCGGCGATGCGCCCTGCATCTTTTGTAGCCTGGCGCTGCGTATCGTTGAAATATGCGGGCACGGTGACGACGGCCTTTTTCACCGCGACGCCGGGACCGAAAAAGCGCTCCGCGTTTTGCTTTAGCTGGCGAAGAATGTAGGCGGACAGCTCTGGCGGAGTGAATTCGCGCACGCCAAGTTTGATCCGCAGCACCTCACCGGGAGCAAGATCTTCGGCCAGTCTGAATGGGAAAAACTTCAGTTCATCCTGAACGTCCTCGACTCCGCGGCCCATCAGCCGCTTCACGGAGTACACGGAGCGGTCTGGAGCTTCCAGCAGATGGGCGCGCGCGGAATTGCCGACAATCAAGCGGTCGTCCGCGGAGAGCGCAACCACCGACGGCACAAGGTTCGAACCGTCTTCGCCGGGAATCACCACCGGCTGGTCGCCCTGCATAAAGGCGATCAGCGAATTGGTCGTGCCCAAATCGATTCCTACTACACGTTCATCAGCCATGCTAACTCATTCCATTTCCAAAGATGCAGTTCGTTTAGCCTTTCAGCGCCTCTCCGACGTCGCGCAGCAGATTGCGAATGTAGCTGCGGCGATTGAGAAGGTCGACCATCTTCTGTTGCGCCACTTGCTGCGCCGAAACATTGTTCGAATCCGCCGCCGAGTCCCACTCAGCCCAGAGTTGTTGCAGGTCCTGTTCTGATGCTTTCATCTGCCGAGCAAAATTCTCTCTTGCGCTTTCCAGGTTTCCGCGGAGTTCCGGATCGTCCACTTCGCTGGCGCTGGCCATGCGCATCTCTTCCAATTGCATATTCAGTTCAAAGACTTCTTCCAGCAGGTCGGGCGGGACAACTTGCTGCTTCGGGGTCCCACTGGCTGCCGCCTGGTCGGACGCATCGCGAGACTGCTGTTCCAGCCGAATTCCAACGAGTCCCAGAACATATTCCGTCCGAGCTAAGGGGTCACGCAAGGTACGCCAGGCATCGTTCAAAATTGAACTTTTTTCCAGGCTCCATCGCTGTTCCTCAGCTCCCGCGCGAGCATACAAGTCCGGATGAAACTTGCGACTGAGCCGATAGTACTGCGTTTCCAACGCATTGGTATCCAGTTGAAAACGGCGCGACAAGCCGAAAAATGCAAAGTAATCCGAAGGCATATACGGTTGCAGCCTGCCGCATTTCGCACAGAACTGCGCATCCGTGCGATCGTCGCTGCCGCAGAACCAGCAAGTTGCTTTTTCCGATGGTTCGGCCACGGTTGCCATGCGTTCTCTTTGTATCGATTGCGAGTCCGGGCTTCGCTGAGCCTCGCAAGGCCGGTGCCGCACGAGCGCGACACCCCGAGATCAGCCGGAGAATGAGGAGCCGCAGCCGCAGGATTTGGTGGAGTTTGGATTGATGAAGTTGAAGCCCTGGCGAATCAATGTCTCTTCATAATCCAAGGTCATCCCGTTCAGATATATAAATGACTTTGGATCGACGAAAACTCGGACGCCATCGTAATCGTATACACGGTCGCGCTCGCGCGGTTGCGTGTCAAAGCGGATGTTATAGCTAAGGCCCGAGCATCCGCCGCCTTGCACGCCGAGACGAAGGCCACCTTGCTCCGGAGCGACATTCTCCTTCGCCATTGCGACTCGAATCTGCCTTAATGCGCGATCGGTCAGGTGGATTCCCTTTGTCGGCGCGATCTCTCTCGCCTCCCCATGGGAGGAATCTTCGGGCGGATTCCGCGTCTGACCCGCGGCACTGATCGCAACTGGTTCCAATGCAGCCATCCCCATCTTTCGCGGCGCGATAGCGTCATCGCACCGACGTTTGCTTAATTCGCCGAGACAGCCACCTGGGCCGAGTGAGTCTCGCCCGCAGCGGCATTCTTCTTCTTCCAATCGCCGATGGCCGCGCGAATTGCATCTTCCGCGAGAACCGAACAGTGAATCTTCACCGGCGGAAGCGACAGCTCTTTCACGATGTCGGTATTTTTGATCTCCAACGCTTCATCGACGGTCTTGCCCTTGACCCACTCGGTCGCAAGGGAGGAGGAAGCGATTGCCGAACCGCAGCCGAAGGTCTTGAACTTGGCATCTTCGATCATGCGCGTTTCGGGATTCACTTTTATCTGTAGCCGCATCACGTCGCCGCACTCTGGCGCGCCAACAAGCCCCGTGCCAACCTCGCTGCTGCTCTTATCCATCTGACCGACGTTGCGCGGATTGTTGTAGTGATCGATTACCTTGTCACTGTACGCCATATATCCCTCCGGATACTTTGAACTTCAAAGAAAAACCTTGCGCGTTCAATGCGCCTGCCATTGCACCTTCGTTAAGTCGATGCCTTCTTTTGCCATTTCATACAGCGGCGAAAGCTCGCGCAATTTCTGCACCACGTCGATGACTTTGTCGGCCACGTAATCCACTTCAGCCTGAGTGTTGAATCGGCCGAGACCGAAGCGAATCGAACTGTGCGCCACATCGTCGCCGAGTCCGAGGGCCTTCAATACATAGGATGGCTCCAGCGTGGCGGAGGTGCAGGCGGAACCGCTGGAAACCGCAACATCGTTAATGCCCATCAGCAGCGACTCGCCTTCGACATGGATGAAACTCATGTTCAGGTTGCCCGGCAAATGATGCTCCATGGAGCCGTTTACGTGAATGAAATCCAGATTGGATTCGAGCTTTTTCTTCAACCGGTCGCGCATGGCGGCCAGCTTCGTCGCCTCTTCCGCCATTTCAAGGCGCGCAATCTCACATGCCGCGCCCAGCCCAACGATGCTCGGAACATTTAAAGTGCCGGAACGCATGCCGCGCTCGTGACCTCCGCCGTCCATCTGCGCGGCAATCTGCACCCGCGGATTGCGGCGGCGAACATACAGCGCGCCCACGCCTTTGGGACCGTAAATTTTGTGCGCGGAAAGCGACAGCACGTCGATGTTCATCGCGTTCACGTCAACCGGAATTTTTCCAACCGCCTGCACCGCATCGGTATGGAACAAAACGCCGCGCTCGTGGCAAAGCTTGCCAATCTCCGCGACCGGTTGAATGACGCCAATCTCGTTATTTGCGAACATGATCGTGACAAGAATGGTCTTGTCGTCGATAGCCCGCTTCAGATCGTCCAACTCGATCAGTCCGTCGGCATTTACCGGCAGGTATGTCACACGATAGCCGAGCTTTTCCATCCGCTTGCAGGTGTCGAGCACCGCCTTGTGCTCCGTCACCTGGGTGATGATGTGATTGCCGCGCTCGCGATACATTTCTCCAATGCCCTTGATCGCAAGATTGTTGCTTTCGGTGGCGCCGGAAGTGAAGATGATTTCTTTCGCGGTTGCACCAATTAGTCTGGCAATCTGCTCGCGAGCCAGGTCAACTGCTTTCTCCGCTTCCCAGCCAAAAGAATGGTTGCGGCTGGCGGCGTTTCCAAACTTGTTGGTGAAATACGGCAGCATCGCCTCCAGTACGCGCGGATCGAGCGGCGTCGTGGCGTGGTTGTCCATGTAGATCGGCAGTTTCACTCCTGCTGGCACTTTGGGCCCGCTCAAAACCGTACTCATCGATGCTCTCCTTCTCAACAAACCATTTCTTAACTTTTCCGGTCTAAGTGCGCGACGCGGTGCCCAGGGTAACCAGTTGACCGGACTGAATGCTGCGCGAATATCCCGATGCTCCCAACTTAGATTCGTCGCAAAGGTCGGAGATGTGCAGATCGTTCAACAAATCGCGAATGATGTCGTTCAGCTTGCGCAGCGGTTCTTTTACGATGCAGGAGCTCAGCAGATCGCAGTTGCCGTGGCTAGTTGTGCAGGATGCAATGAACAGCGGCCCCTCGATCGAATGAATTACCTCAAACGCGCTGATTTGGCTGGCTGGACGCGCGAGCGAATAGCCGCCATGCAGTCCGGCATGGGAAATGACGAGGCCCGATCGGGCGAGGGTCTGCAAAATCTTGGCCAGCAATGGCGGCGGAATGTGATAGGCCTCGGCCATGTCTTTTGCGCTCTGCGTCGGATTGCCGGGATGCTCGGCAAGGTGCTTAAGCGCCATCAGCGCATAGTCCGATTTTTTGGTGAGACGCAGCATAGATTTTCTCGCGGCTCGGGCCGGCGGCCAACGCGTCGAGATAGAACACCTTTTTGGCGGAGCTTTCTCTTAACCAACTCATTATAGGACTATTTAAGTCCGATTTGCAAGCGCGTCTTCCGCGCAGGCTCGAGTGAGGGTCTGTTCGACGTTTTTCCGGACGACATTTGCCGTCAATCCGCCCAAATCCCCAGCAACCTCCGAAGCAGCATGGCCTGCCCAGGTGAGAGGCAGTGGGGTCGAAGCAGCCAGGATCTCACTCATGACGGTACGTACATCGCTGCCTGGGGTTGGCGAGGACAGATCCGTAGCTGGATCGAGAATCAGCGTCTCCAGTTCCCGCGTGGCGGCGCGGTAGCCCGCCAAATCTTCTTTTAACGCAGCGTGGTCCGCAATTAGATTCTCTGCCGGCCAGTATCCTTCCGGCACTGGCGGCTCGACATATCCGGGAACTCTGTAGGATCCAGAAAATCAATCACGCACGGCTGCCCGGCAGGCTTTACGTTGCGCAAACCCGCAGGGAGTTGGTGAATATCATTCCAAAGCCGGAATGGACCCGTTCCTCGTGGAGGGATGCAATCTGTTTCTTGCGGAGCAGTAAATTAAGAATCCGCCGGGGCGGAACTCGGTGGCTGAGGTTGTACGTTCATGCCGTCCAGCATTCCATAAGAAGATAAGTAAGGCGCCAGGCGTTGAATACCGAAATTGCGGTCCGACAGATGTCTAACCCCCATCGTTGTCGCAATACTGACCACGTACCCTTGCAATAACGCGCAATTGGCGAATTTTCTTTTGACAAACGATGTGTACTTACGGGACACTGGCGCAATCGGGAACGTCCCGCATCTAAACCCTTAGCCATGGAAGCCTGCAAACACCCCCGCGTGCGCGTGCTGACGCGCGAAGAAGATGCTGAATTTGTCGAATGTCTGGAATGCGGCGAGGTCTTCGACTCGCACGAGTTTACCGACATGGCCATTGAAGAGAAGAGCCTGCTGAATCCGGACCAGCCTGAAGAATAGGTTCCATCATCGCGTCGACCAAACACCCCGCGCCTGATACCAATCGATGTCCGCGATGGCGGACCGTGATTCCTGCGAGTAGCAAGTCCTTTTCTCCTATCCTTTGCGCATGGGACGCACAAAGGATGGGGCACTTCGAGTCCGACGCTGAAGCCGAAAATGCTAGCTGCGCACGCCGGCTTCTGTTTCTATGGGAGAGCCCAGCCTCCTGCCGCTGCGCCACAGGTAAT
>JBOGLY010000046.1:0-10873 GCA_050746425.1 Acidobacteriaceae bacterium | reverse complement strand
CCCCCAGGCGATCGACTCCGGCATTTCCAATCCAGGCGCTTCCGACACGTTCGACCAGTTTCTTTCGCAACATCTTGAACGCGATCTGCTGCGCTTCACCACGGCGGGAAGCGTCGACGATGGAAAATCCACGCTGATTGGACGACTCCTTTATGATTCCAAGGCCATCTACGAAGACCAGGTGCAGTCGATCAAGAAAAGCAAGCTGAACCGTTCGACCGGCCCGATGGATTTTTCTCTGCTGACGGACGGTCTGCGCGCCGAGCGCGAACAGGGAATCACGATTGACGTTGCTTACCGATACTTCACTACTTCGCGGCGCAAATTCATCATTGCCGATACGCCTGGGCATGAGCAGTACACGCGCAACATGGCCACCGGCGCTTCCACCGCAGATGCCGCTGTCGTGCTGGTCGATGCTCGCAAAGGCGTGCTGCCGCAGTCTCGCCGTCACGCGACCATTGCCGCGCTGCTCGGCATTCCATACATCGTCGCGGCCATCAACAAGATGGACCTGGTCGACTATTCAGAAGACATTTTTCGCCGACTTGAAGAGGACCTGGAAGCTCTGGCACTGCAGATTTCCCCATCCGGAGCGCAGACGATCCATTGCATTCCGGTCAGCGCGCTCGAAGGCGAAAATGTCGTAACGCGCAGCAAGAAAATCCCGTGGTACACCGGCCCAAGCCTGCTGGAATACCTGGAGGAGATTCCCGTTGCGGCCGCAAACAGCCCGGAAGCGTTGCGCTTCCCGGTGCAGCTTGTGATTCGACCAGACGATAGTTTCCGCGGTTTTGCCGGACAGATCATTGCCGGTTCCGTCAGGCCCAGCGATCGCGTCGTGGCGCTTCCATCGAAACAGAAAACCCGCATCCGTTCCATTGTCACCTTCGATGGACCGCTGCCGGAAGCCGGAACTGGATCGTCCGTCACGCTGCAACTGGAAGATGAATTGGATTTGAGTCGTGGCGATCTGCTCGTCTCAGAAGAGGGTCAGCCGAACATTTCCCGGAACTTTGCGGCAAATGTCGTCTGGCTGCACGAGTCCCCGCTCGATCTGCGGAAGCGATGGATCATGCGGCAGGCGACGGACGAATTTCGCGTGAGCGCAACCAAAATCCGCAGTCGCATCGATGTCAATACCATGGAGCGGCCGCCAGCGTCGCGGCTCGGTCTGAATGACATCGGCGTAGTGGAGTTTGAGGCGACCCGCAATTTTGCCTTCGATCTTTATTCTCAAAATCGCAGCTCCGGCAGCTTTATTCTTATCGATCCCCTTACCAACGCAACGGTTGGCGCTGGCATGATCGTTGAAAACCTTGAGAAAACGAATCGACACGCGGAAAAGAAATTTTCGGACTTTGAACTGCGGACAACGCTGCCGGAAAATTCAACCGCAACCGCTCCCGTCGCTGTGTCTGAGAGAGCGCGCCGCAGCGGACATCACCCCGGCGCGGTGTGGCTGGGACAGCGCAAATCGTTGGCTGCGCCGCTGGAGCGCACTTTGTTTGAGGCCGGTTTCCACGTTGTGATTATCGACGACGTGCAGAATTCGGGCGAATGGAGCCAGGCCATGATGCGCGGCCTGTATTCCGCGGGGATGATCGTCTTGTATTCAACCGACAGCGACCGCGAAGAAAAGAAACAGCGCCTGCTCTCGACCATCCAGCCCGATCGCATTCTCGATGCGGACTCACTCGATCGTGAGGATGGCGACTTGGCGATTCAGCGCATTGTCCACTGGGTCGAAGGATTGCGCACTACGCGCGCGGAGGATAAGCGATGAAAGATTTCAACATCGATTTCGAAGCCGCGGAAGCATTGAATCCCGCCGAATTGGTGGAACAGGCGTTGCGCTTCGGCGGCAAGGCCTGCCTGACGAACAGCTTTCAGATCGAAGACATGGTGGTGCTGCATCTGCTTCGCCAGATCGAGCCGGAGATTCCGGTGCTCTTTCTCGATACCGGATACCATTTTGCGGAAACATACGCCTACCGCGACCGCATGGTCCGGGAATGGAAACTGAACCTGATCTCGCTCAAGGCAGAGCAATCCGTGGCCGACCAGGAATCCGCTTTCGGCATTCTGAACCAGACCGATCCCACGCGGTGCTGCGGACTTCGCAAGGTCGCGCCCTTGATGCAGGGTCTTCAACCATACGATATTTGGTTCACCGGCCTGCGCCGCGACCAGTCCCCGACGCGGAAAAATCTTCGCAAGGTCGAGCCGCATGTTCTTCCGACAGGCAAATCGCTGCTGAAGGTGAGTCCGCTGGCGGAATGGGACTTCAAGCGTGTCTGGAGTTACATTTCGCTCAATAAAATTGAATACCTTCCCTTGTACGACCAGGGCTATTCCAGCATTGGCTGCGAGCCTTGCACGTCAATTCCAGAGGACCCAAACAATCCGCGCTCAGGCCGCTGGTCGGGTCGGAAGCTGGAATGCGGCATCCACACATTTACCGGCGTGAACACATCTCTCGCGGAACCAGTGCAGGACGGACAATGACAGAGTCGACAAGGACAATGACAGAATCCTCGACCATGCAAACCGCGACACCGCCGGTGGTGAAAGAAACCAAGGCGCAGCGGATGGAACGCCTGAAGCGGGAAGTAAATCCCTGGGAGGCGTTTGACGAGGTGCGTCGGTTCGCCCGCGAGGGACGAGGCAGCGTTTTGGCCGACTGGGCCTCCGCCTACCTGAAGTGGTGGGGCATTTACACGCAGGGAGATGGCGTGGGCGCAGTGGGCGGATCCGGTGGAGAGGGCAAAGCATCGGAATATTTCATGATGCGCGTCGGCGTGCCGAACGGAATTTTATCTTCCACGCAATTGAGGACTGTTGCCGAACTTTCCAAGCTGCACGCGAGAAATCTCGCGGACATCACCACTCGACAGAATATTCAGTTGCATTGGCTTACCGTGGAATCGTTGCCAATGATGGTCGACGCGCTCGCGCCCGTCGGGCTGTCGCCCAAAGGCGCATGCGGCGACGTGTCTCGCAACGTCACCGGCTGCCCTCTGGCGGGAATTGCCGCTGACGAAATCGCGGACGCTTCTCCATTGGCGATCGGCGTTGCCCGCATGCTCACTGGCAACCCGGAGTTTTCCAATCTGCCGAGGAAGTTCAAGGTCTCGGTCGCGGGCTGCCGCCAATGGTGCACCTATCCGGAAATCAATGAAGTGGGCATCACGGCAGTGGAAAGAAAATCCGGAAGCGGAGTCGAAGTTGGATATTCGCTGCGCGTCGGCGGCGGTCTTTCGAAGGATCCGCATCTTGGCGTTCGCCTGAACGCATTTGTCCGCCCCGATCAGGTTGTGTCGGTTGTCCATGGCGTGGCTCAGTTGTTTCGCGAGCAGGACGTATTGCGGGAAAGCCGCGATCGCGCGCGGATGAAATACCTTTTTCTCAAGCAAGGTTGGGATGCGGAGAGATTTCTGTTTGAACTCGAGACGCGATTGGGTTATCGCCTCGATCCCGCCGTGGACGAACAAGTTCCCGACGATATCTTTCGCGATCACATCGGCACTCATCGCCAAAAGCAGGACGGATTGAGTTTTGTTGGCGCATCCGTTCTGCGCGGCCGCATGAGCGGAGATCAACTGAAAGCAGTGGCGGAATTGTCGGAGAAGTTCGGTAGCGGCGAAATCCGTACCACCGTCATGCAGAATCTGTTGCTCATCAATGTTCCCAATTCGAAAACAAATGCCTTGACGAAGGAATTGCAAGACATCGGCCTGCGCGTGGAAGGATCCAATTTCTGGCGCGGCGCCATCGCCTGCACTGGCACGGAGTTCTGCAAGCTTGCAATCACGGAGACCAAGGGATTTACGAGATGGCTGGTGGAGGAAATGGAGTATCGCATTCCGGAATTCGACCAGCAGATCAAGATGAACGTGACAGGCTGCCCGAACAGTTGCGGTCAGCACTGGATTGCCGACATCGGCATCGAAGGGAAAAAGATCAAGCAGGACGGGAAAATGGTCGACGCCTATTACTTCTGCGTGGGTGGTGCCGTCGGGCTGCATCAAAGCATCGGTCGCCCGGTGGGCTATCGTTGCGCAGCAACCGATGTTCCCGATGCCATGGAGCGGCTGTTGCGCCAGTATCTGACTCGCCGTACCGACGGAGAAAATCTGCGCGCCTATTTTGCGCGTCATAGCGATGCGGAATTGCGCGATCAACTGGCGGGTACTGCCGTCGCGCCGGTGGCGCGCGATGTATCGCCGGGACCGGTTCCGATTGCCGCTGGATAGAAGTAGCGCCGCCATGGTGGAGTGGTGAAAAAGGAGTTGTCATCCTGACCAAAGCGCGCTCGTTTTGGCGCGCGAAGTCGAGGGACGTGCTGTCCGCCCTGAATCTTTTTAAGCTATTAAGTGCTCCGTCCTGGCGCAGCTAGGGTGGGATTGCATAAGTCCCGTATTACGGCAACAGTGGAATCGCTCTTGGGTTCACAAAGGATTGAGTAAGCAATGGACCTTTTTCCCTTATTTCTTAAATTGGAAAACCGCCCTTGCCTCATCGTTGGCGCGGGCAATGTCGCCGCTGAGAAGATCGCCAGCCTGCTGCAAACCGGCGCAAAGCTTCGCGTTGTGGCACCCGCTGCCTGCGAAGCTGTGAATCAGTTTGCCGTCGATGGCAAAATCGCACTCGAACTTCGCGAATTCGACGAAGCTGACATGGAAGGACAATCGTTTGTTGTGACCGCGACAGATTCTCATGCGGTCAATCGCCAGGCGTTTCTCGCCGCACGGCAACGCGGGGTCCTCTGCAATTCGGTGGACGATCCGCCCAACTGCGACTTCTACTTCGCTTCCATTGTGCGGCGCGGAAAACTGCAAATTGCCATTTCTACTGCTGGAGAAAGTCCCGCGCTGGCCCAGCGTTTGCGACGCGAGATCGACGCGCAATTGCCAGAGGACACCGCAACATGGCTCGACGAAATCGGCGACCTTCGACGAGAAATACTGGCGACGCACCCTCCAGGAAACGAGCGCAAAGCTCTGCTGCATTCGCTCGTCGAACGCCTTCCATTCTCATCCGAAGGATGTTCATCGAGAGAGTCAAACTCGTCGGATAATTCGCGATCGAAAAAAAGCGGAGGGACAACACCCGAGAAGGGAACTGTCTATCTGGTTGGCGCAGGGCCTGGCGATCCGGAACTGCTGACGCTGAAAGCCGCGGATTTATTGGCGACGGCTGACATCATTCTGCACGACGATCTGGTCCCGCAGGCGATTCTTGAACGCGTTGGATCGCAGGCACGCGTCATTAGCGTAGGAAAGCGCTGTGGCAATCGAAGCACGACCCAGCAGCAGATTCATGAGTTGATGATTCAACACGCACGAAACGGAGAAAGCGTGGTCCGGCTGAAGAGCGGCGACCCGCTGGTATTCGGACGCGCTGCCGAGGAAATTGAGGCCCTCGAGCTGGCGCAGATTCCATGCATCGTCGTTCCCGGCGTGACGGCGATGTTTGCCGCGGCGGCATCAACGCGGAAGTCGCTGACAGACCGGCGCTGCGCGTCAACAGTAATTTTGACGACTGCACATCACGCATCGCATGGCGAATCCAGGGAGCGCCCCGCATTCTGGCGCGGCCCTCTGCCAAACGATGCCACGTTGGGTATTTACATGCCTGGACGCGATCTTCGTGCGCTTGCCTGGGACATGCTGAAGGCCGGACTGGCCGCCAACCTGCCATGCATTGTCGTGAGTCAAGCTTCGCTGCCCGGTGAAGATCGCCGAAGTACCACCCTGGCCGAGCTGGGAGAGGTCGCACCCGGACCAGCGCCGTTGCTCATCCTCGCAGGCTGGCCACTTGCAGACCGCGTAGGCGGACAGATCGCGGATTTTCTCCAGACAGACTTTACGGAAGATGCCGTCGCACTGGAGCGCTGATCTGAACGTTTGGTAGACCCCGGACTTTCAGTCCGGGGATAAGATAATACCCGACGTTCGCCTTCAGGCGCTGGGGCCAGCCGTCCAATGAACTGCGGATCCGCATTGAAGAGTCGGATTTCTAAAGATATTTCGCCAGTCCACTCTTCATCGAATGGGCTTAATGTATGGGAACGTTCTGCACGACGCGACTGATGGCGCCGCTGGGGCTGGGCACGTCCGGTTTCAGATCGCAATGAATGGAGAAGAAAAGCCCTAGTAACTGGCCGAACATCACATCGAGCGGCGGTCGATATGCGTCCGGAATAGAAACGTTTGAACCGGGCCGCAAAAAAATCTGGCATTCTTTCTCTATCTCTTTATTGGCTTCAATCCCGACTGCCACCAGTGTCTGGACGACCCCCTTCTTTCCAATCTCGCGCAGCAGGTCGGCTTCATAACGCTGCCTTCGGCTATCGCTGGAAATATAGCTGACGAACAACGTCTCCGTGTTCAAGGCGGCCAGCGGACCGTGCCGCAGTCCCAGGGTGGACTCCGACATGGATTGAATTCGCCCCGCCGTCAGTTCGGAAACTTTCAGCGCGGATTCTGTCGCGACCGCCTTCAGCGCTCCTGAGCCGACAAAGCAAACTCTGCTGTATGGGCCTTCAGCCAGGTTGGCTGCACAGTCGGATGAGATCTCAAGGAATTTTTCTCCGGCGACAATCAAGGAATGCAGAACAGGCTCATATTCTTCCAGGCTCCACGCATGTGCCAGGCAATGTCCGCATATCACCATGTTTGAAAATGAACTGGTCATCGCCAACCCGCGATCGTTCACGGCGTCGTCCAGCAGGAGGCCAAAAACACGAGGATCGCCTCGATGATCGCGAATCATTTTTCCCGCCGCATTGCATGAAACAACAAGATGGGAAATGTTAGGGCATACTTTCAACGCCTTCTCAAGTACCGTGACTCCCTCGGGACTGTCGCCCGACCTGGAAAAGGAAATCCACAAATACTCGCGGTCACGCAGGATGAAATCTTCAAAATTTGTCAGCAGGTCGGTGCTGGGCACAGCGCTTACTTCGCATTGCCATTTCTGGCGCAACAGCGCCACAAGCGATTGGCCAATATAATCGGAAGTGCCGGCGCCAATCAGGAAAACGATTGGGCGGCGGTCGGAGTCCACCCCGATTCCCGCGGACTTGAGAAAGCTCTCGATTTCCGGGCGGCGTTGCTGGAAATTCATGAACGTCGTTGCCCACGTCGCCGGTTGCTGGGCAATTTCACCCGGTGTATGGGAGAGTCCGCGCTTTGCTTTTTCTTCTTTGTCGAGGCGGATGAGGCTCAGCAAGCGGTTCACGCGCAATGCTCCTTCGAAATTCTCGAAAAACTGATACAGAACAGCAAGTCGCCAGATGCGATTCGCGGATAAACCGATGCCTCATCCGGCGCGAGATGATATGGTAACAAAACGAAATTTATCATAACCTACTGGCGCTCACTATGGCAACCGTATTTTAAGAGCAGTTTCCACGGTTACCATAGCCCGACCACGAATCCCGTGGTGCAGCTTTCCTTAATGAAAGCTGCGCGAAAATCCGATCCCGCTGGGTACATCTACCGTGGAACTGCTCTAATGGGTCAAAGGGACAATTTAAGATGAGCGCCTCCAAGAGACGATTCGACGTTAGCATCGCCGGTGAGATCAATCTCGATTTGATTCTCTATGGGCTGGCGGAAGACATTCCGATCGAGCGAGAAGTGCTGGCAACGGATTTTCGCTGTACGCTGGGAGGCTCCTCGTCGATTGTTGCGCACAATCTGGCAGCGCTGGGGGCCAAAGTCGCTTTCGCAACGCGCCTGGGCAGGGATGACCTTGGCCGCATCGCGCTGGAGCGGATGGCTGCCAGCGGTGCCGATCTTTCAAAGGTCACGTACACGGAAGACGGCACCACCACCGGCGTGACCATGCTGCTGCATCATGGAGCAAAGCGTCGTATCCTCACCTATCCCGGCGCAATGAGCGGAATGTCGCGTGCCGATCTCGATTTCGAATATCTGGCATCGGCCGCGCACTTTCATCTTTCCTCCCTTTTTCTGCAGCAGGCGCTGGCACCGGATCTGCCGGCGCTGTTCCGCGACCTGAAGCGCGCCGGACTCACCATTTCGCTCGATACAAACGACGATCCCGACGATCGCTGGGATGGCGTTCTTCCCCAGCTTTTGCAGTATGTCGATGTGCTGCTGCCCAATGCTGAGGAGGCTTGCCGAATCGCGCGGCGCGATACTGTGGAAGATGCGCTGCTGGTCTTGTCGGACCGTGTGCCGTGCATTGCCGCGAAGTGCGGACCCAGCGGCGCGCTGCTCCAGATTGGTGAAAAGCTCTCTCGTGTCCCGCCAATCCAGGTCGATCCGATCGACACCATCGGTGCCGGGGACAGCTTCGACGCGGGCTTTCTCTACGGCTATGTGCGAGGCGCGGACCCGTTGGACTGTGCGGTTGCCGGCAACATCACCGGCGCCTTATCTACGCTGCGGCCAGGCGGCACGGAGGCGTTTCGAGACGCCAATCTGCGCGAAAGCTTCCTGCTCAAACATCGTTTCCCGTTTGCCCGCCGCGAACACGACTTCGCCGGCATCTCCGACTTGGCGAACTCTTGACCGCCGCTCTCCAGTCGGTGTAGACCGCCGATCTATAAAGAGGCCGTCAGCCTGAGGGAGCAGAACGACCGAGTGACCTTGTAGTTTGTCACTACATGACGCATTGCCTACTTCCCGGCGTCGGGCACCGCTTCCATTGTACGTACCTCCCACGGCTGCAAATGGATTTTCACCTTGTGCCCGGCATGTAGAGTCAGCTCTGCGCGATTGCCGCCTGTCCTCCATGGGTCTCGCGCCAGATAAGTTTGCGCCGCTCCCGCCGGCAACTGCAATGCGGACCGAATGTCGAGCGAGTACGTCTGCTCCTTGTTCGAAGGGTTTCGCAGCACGATGATCGCCTTCTGCGGACTCCATGACGCCCATCCATAAACTTCCAGCTTTGCTGGATCGCCGCCGATCCAATGCGAATCCTTCAGCGTCTCCGCATTTTCAAGCGACCATTTTGCGCCCTTGGCAAGAACGTCCCAATCCGCATCGGAGAGCAGCGAGGGCGTAACGTACATCTCCTGCACTTGCGTTCCCGAACCGAAAAAGGACTCCACCTCGTCGCGGAAATCTTTGTTTGGGTCGGTGCTAAGGCCCGCTGGATCCAATGCCAACCTGGCATAAATCATGCCATGTAGCATCAGGGAATTCAGCGGAAACAGCGGCCCGGCTTTCACAATGTTCTTGTACACCTGTGCATCCCGATAGGTG
This sequence comes from Acidobacteriaceae bacterium, assembly GCA_050746425.1. Lineage (GTDB taxonomy): Bacteria > Acidobacteriota > Terriglobia > Terriglobales > Acidobacteriaceae > JAKAAZ01. The sequence goes on along the minus strand of JBOGLY010000046.1, from coordinate 1,631 downwards.
ATCCAGCGCTGGCGAATACTTCCCACACCGGCATAATTGTGATCGTCTCCGCCCCGCCAGATATCGTCCGATTCGAACAGCCAGAACGGTGAAGGATATGTACCTGTGGTCAGGTTGATAAAAATATCCGGCTCTGCCTGCCGCAAGCGGCGGATCAACGCAAGCATGGCGTCGAAATCGCTGTCGAACTCGCTGCCCGGAAACACGCGGTCCGCATTTCCGGTTCCATCGAACTTGAATTCGTTGGCCCCGTAATCGTGGATCATGTTCAGGCAGGTTTGCTGAAACTTCGCATAATACTTCGGCCCGGAAAGCGCAAATCCTCCGTTGACGATTTCATACCCATGCTTTTTTCCGTAAGCGATTCTGTCGAGCTTCTGCTGGTTATAGCCGCCCCACGGCGACATCCACAGACCGATGTGACCGCCGTACTGCGCCGCCGCTTCGCTGGCTTTCTTGAACCCGTCGGGGAATCCTGAATCGAAGCCCCACAGGCTGTTTGGATTGTCCCATCCATCGTCAAAGACAAAAGACTTCACCACCGCCCCGCGTTTTTGCGTCAGCTCGGTCCCGAAGGCATGGATGCGATCGAGCGCTCCCTTCTCGTCGTAGCGATTGTTGTAGCCCAGGTCGTACCAGGTGTTGTACTGCAACCATGGCCGATACGGATGCGCCCGTTCGCGTTCAATGTAACGAAGGAAGTCCCGGCGCATTTGCCCCTTCGCCGCAACGCCGACGACAGATGAGTACACGATGCTTTTCCCCGCTTGCATGGGAAGCGTCCGCGGCAACGATGCGATAACTTCTCCGTTCTCAACTCGGCTGGTCGAGAGAGGATTCTCAAATCCAAAGAACATGGTCTTATCGGCAATTGGAGAACCCTTCACGGTACCCACCACGCGCGCGCGTCGATCTTTGAATTGCAGCATGCGAACTTCCGTGATCGGCAGTGGCTTCGCGCCCGTCCGGACCGTGACTTGCTGGCGAAAATAATTCGATCCGTCGCGCAAAATTCCGCACCACGTAACTTCAGAAGCTGTAACCGCGTCTTTAAAGCTGGCGCAGATTTCTTTGCCGGGCAAACGATCGGAGTAGCGGGATGCTGCCGCATTCGCAGCAAGATCGTGTGCTACGAATGTTGCTGGCGCTGCCGCCATCGCCATCGAAGAGGAACGCAGCGACGATCCATCTTTCAAGCTGAAAGAAAACGCCTCCGGCAAATCAATTGACTTGCGGGCAGCAAGGTCCGCAACGCGCAAGCCATCCCAATGGCCAGAGGGCGCCGACCCTTTCACCTGAATCCATCGGTTGCTTAAAGTGAATTGCGAACCGTCAGTCGATGCAGTCGCTGCCGACCCGTTTGACGGTTGCATGGCTTGTCCACGCCCGCACACGACCAAAACCAGTAGAAGGCCAACTAGCGCGAGCACTCTTGGCCCAGTGCTCCAAACCCGTTCAAAGCGGAAACAGTTCATCCTGCGCTCCCATCACTCGTTGCAGGATCATGACCCGAGGGTCCCTGCCGCCGATTTGCGAATCCAATTCTGGAATAAAATATACCGTAACCGAGCGATGGAATGTGAAACCACTCGTTCTTCGAAAACAAACGTCGTCAAACGAATTTGCAAGGG
>JBOGLY010000045.1:0-10901 GCA_050746425.1 Acidobacteriaceae bacterium | reverse complement strand
GTTTTAGAGAGTGAAACGCAGTTAATCGCAAACTCCGCCGCATATCGCGACCCCTGGAAAAAAGACAAGATCGACAAGATCGCGTTGATGCTGCAAGGCGCGATTGCCGCGCAAGGCCAGGTTGGATTGATGATGAATGTCCGCGCTGCTGGCCTGCCCGCGGTGCTGGGAGTTCTGCCGGCGTTGAATTCACCGACTGTTTCCAGGCTGAGCGATGAAGACTGGGTTGCAGTCAACACGATTCTGGAAGAGCGTACCGTGCGTGACGTGATACCGCGGCTGAAAGCTGCCGGGGCGACAGGAATCGTTGAATATCCGCTGAACAAAATCGTCTTCTAGGAAGAGCTTTAAAAAGCGATGAAGCTGATACGCACCTACGGAAAAAGCGCAAAAGAGGTGGAAACGCTGCTGCGCCAGATTGAAGGCCGCTCCAGCGCCGCGGCGGTACGCGTGGAGCCTGTGGTGAGGCGAATGATCGCGGCGGTCCGGCGCAAAGGCGATGCGGCTTTGCGCCAGTATGCGGAGCGGCTGGATGGATTGGCGTCGGAGGCAGAATTGCGCGTCACGTCCGAGGAGATGGCTGCTGCCTGGGAGGAGACTCCCAAGGATTTGCGCAAATCTTTGCAGGCGGCAGCGGCAAATATCCGCCGGTTTGCGCGCTGGCAAATGCCGAAGGAATGGACGCGCGGATTGCCGGGCGTTCAGCTTGGGCAGCGTGCGTTGCCGCTGGAGTCGGTCGGCTGTTATGTTCCCGGCGGAAGGTATCCGCTGCCTTCGACGCTGCTGATGACGGTGGTACCCGCGCAAGTTGCCGGGGTTAAGCGGATCGTCGTCGTATCGCCACGTCCAGCGCGCGAGACTTTGGCGGCCGCCCACCTGGCTGGGAATTCGGAGTTTTATCGCATTGGCGGCGCGCAGGCAATTGCGGCGCTGGCTTACGGCACGGCGAGCATTCCGCGCGTGGACAAGATTGTCGGTCCCGGGAATCTGTACGTGACCACAGCAAAGAAGCTGGTCGCGTTCGATTGCGGGATTGACATGCTGGCCGGCCCCACGGAAATTGTGGTGGCCAGCGAGCGCGGAAAGCCACAATGGATTGCCGCGGATCTTGTTGCGCAGGCCGAACACGATCCGGAAGCGCTGGCCGTTTTGGTCACAAGCAATGCGGAACTGGCGCGCGAAACCGGGAAAGAAGTGCAAATGCAGTCCGCATCGAACAGCATTGCGAAGCAGTCGCTAGCGAAGAACGGATTCATATTTCTGACTAACTCGGAAAAAGAAACTCACACAGTTACAAATAGACTGGCGGCGGAACATTTGACCATTGACAGCGAGAAGGACCTTGCGTGGGTGCGTCATGCTGGATCGATTTTCATTGGAGACACGACGCCGCAGAGCATGGGAGATTATATTTCCGGACCGAACCATGTGCTGCCAACTGGCCGGCTGGCGCGAGTCCGCGGCGGATTGAGCGTCTACGATTTTCTTCGGTTGGTGACGACGCAGGAATATACGGGTGCGGGGCTTGCGAAGTATGGCCTTCACGCTGAGCGCTTGGCGACAGCGGAGGGACTGCTTGGGCACGCTGCATCTGTCCGTATTCGCGACGAACATGGGTCATCGGTCAGGAGAACGCGATGAGCATCGATCAGGCGACATCTGTGGTGCAGAAACTCCGCCCTCGTGCGGCTGTAGAGCGAATGCACGAGTATCATCCTCCGCTGGCCGGGCGGGATGGCCTGCGACTCGACTTCAACGAAAACACCTTCGCTCCTTCGCCGCGGGTGCAGGGGGTGCTGCAGCGCATCGCCTCGGAAACACTCACGAAATATCCAGAGCGGGAACACGTTGAACGGATTGCGGCGAAGCACTTCGGTTTTGCGCCTGAGGCAGTGCTGTTGACGAATGGCGTCGACGAAGCGATCCATCTAGTCTGCGAAACATATTTGGAACCGCAAGACGAAGTCGTGATCGTGACGCCGACATTTTCAATGTACAGACTGTACGCGGAGGCGACCGGAGCGCGAGTTCGCGAGGTTCAGGCAGACCGTACTCTGCAGTTTCCATACAAGAAAGTGCTGGCGGCAATTCAGCCATCCACTCGCGCGATTATGGTTGCGTCTCCGAACAATCCGACCGGCGCGGTGGTAGAGGCATCGGTTTTGCTGGAGATTGCGGCGGCTGCTCCGCAGGCCGCGCTGCTGGTGGACGAGGCTTATTACCACTTCCACGGAGATTCAGTTTTATCTGTAACAGCCACGGTGCCAAATCTGTTGGTGGCGCGGACGTTTTCAAAGGCATACGGGCTTGCGGGGCTCCGGATCGGCCTGCTTGTCGGAAATCCAGATGCAATGCAATTTATTCGCAAGGTCAGCTCGCCGTATAACGTAAATTCGATTGCGCTGGAGTGCCTGCCGGAGGCGCTGGCGGACGAAGCGTATATCTGCTGGTATGCCGATCAAGTGCGACAGGGCCGCGCCGCAATGGAAGAGGCGCTGAGACGACTAAATGTTCCGTACTGGCCAAGCCACGCCAATTTTATTTTGATGAACATCGGCAGCAAGCACAAAGAATTTGTAAATGCGATGCGCGAACACGGAGTGCTGGTGCGAGACCGCAGCAGCGACCCTGGCTGCGATGGGTGCGTGCGCATCACGATGGGGACGATCGAACAAACGGAGCGCGGAATTGCCGCATTAGAAAACGCACTGAAGGAGATGGAATGGCAGCCGGAAAGCTAGCGCCACGCACTGCAAAGCTGCGGCGGCACACAACGGAAACCCAGATCGACCTGAAGCTGAACGTAGATGGGCAAGGCCAGTACAAGATCGATACAGGGATTCGGTTCCTTGACCACATGCTGGAATTGTTTTCGCGGCATGGCGGTTTCGATCTGGAGATTATCTGCAAGGGCGACCTCGACGTGGACCAGCACCATACTGTCGAGGACATCGGCATTGCGCTTGGAGAGGCATTTTCGCAGGCGCTGGGCGACAAGAAGGGAATTCTTCGCGCCGGATATTTTTTGATGCCAATGGATGAAACGCTGGCGGCGGCCGCGGTTGATTTGAGCGGACGCGCAACCCACGTGATCGATACCAAAGTTCGTGTGAGGATGGTGGGCGATCTGCAAACGGAATTGCTGCCGGATTTTTTTGAAGGGTTCGCTCGCGGCTTGCGGTCGAACATTCATCTGAAGGTGCTGTATGGCCGGTCCAATCATCACAAGGTCGAGGCGCTTTTCAAGGCGTTCGCGCGGGCGTTGCGTTTTGCCTGCTCTCGCGACCTGCGATTGCGCTCGATGCTGCCGAGTACGAAAGGTTTGATGTAATGGAGCCATTCCAATGAATGCCGGCAAAACTGTGGTGATCGATTACCAGACGGGGAACCTGAATTCCGCATGCAAGTCGTTGCGCGCAGCAGGAGCCGACCTGGTGGTCATCAGCGATGCAGCGGGATTGCGGGATGCGGCGAGAATCGTGCTGCCGGGCGTCGGCCATTTTGCTTCGACAGAACGCCTGGCGGCCAGCGGAATTGGCGAAGCCTTGCGCGAGCGCGTGGCGGATGGCGTTCCGTTTCTGGGAATTTGCGTAGGATTGCAGTGGCTGTTCGCGGGGAGCGAAGAAGCTCCTACGGCGCATGGCCTTGGTATTTTTCCGGAATCTTGCGAACGCTTTCCAGCGGGCGTCAGATCTCCGCATGTAGGGTGGAACTCTTTGGATATGATTGCCGATTCCAGATTGCTGCAAAACCTTCCAGCAAATCCGTATGTGTATTTCACGCACTCGTATAGAGCGCCTCGAACAAATGCAACCACCGCTGTTACAAATTACGGCGGCGAATTTTCCGCAGTCGTAGAAGCGGGCAATTGGATGGCCGTGCAGTTCCATCCGGAAAAATCTGGCGTGGTTGGGCTGAAGATTTTAGAAAATTTCGTGAAGATCTCCCAATGTTGACGCGCCGAATCATTGCCTGCCTCGACGTCTCCGCTGGCCGCGTAGTCAAGGGCGTGCAATTTGTCGATTTGGTCGACGCAGGCGATCCAGCGGCGCTGGCGATGCGCCATGCCGCAGGCGGCGCGGATGAGATTGTTTTTCTCGACATCACCGCAACCCACGAAGAACGGGCGCTGTTGCTGGATGCGGTGCGACGGGCGGCCGACCAAATTTTCATTCCTTTGACGGTCGGCGGCGGCATTCGGTCTTTGGAAGATGCGATGCTGGTGTTCGACGCAGGCGCGGACAAGGTGAGCATCAACTCCGCTGCGTTGTCGCGACCGGAGCTGATTACAGAAATAGGATCGCGTTTCGGCGAGCAGGCTGTGGTGGTGGCGATCGACGGACGGAGAAATTCAGGCGCTCCGGAAGCGGCGCAGGTATATTCCGCCGGCGGACGAAAGCCCACCGGATTTGGCGTGATCGAATGGGCGAAACAAGCCGAGGCCCGCGGCGCGGGAGAGATTTTATTGACTTCGATGGACTGCGATGGCACGCGCAACGGCTTCGACTGCCAATTGACGGCAGCGGTAAGCTCGGCGGTGCAAATTCCGGTGATTGCCTCTGGCGGGGCGGGAAACGTTGGACATTTTGCCGAGGTATTTACGCGGGGGCGCGCAGACGCGGCGCTTGCGGCGAGTATTTTTCACTTCGGAATTTCCGATGCGCGCACGCTGAAACAGGAATTGGCTGAGCGTGGGATTCCGATGCGGCTGCCATGTTGAACGGTTGAATCTCGAACTTTACGATTTAACGCCAGACAGCGGGTCCCACCACTGCGCGTTGCTCCGGTCGGGATGACAAACTGAGTGCCACGTTTTGACGCACTACACTAGAAGGATGCGAATGGATTTGAGGAAACCATGCTGATTCCGTCGATCGATTTGATGGGAGGCCGCGTTGTGCAGTTGGTGCAGGGCGAGGACCTTGCGCTTGAATTCGACGATCTGGATTATTGGATTGACCGTTTTTCAGAGTACCCATTGGTGCAGTTGATCGATTTGGATGCTGCGAAGCGACAGGGCGACAATCGACATCTGATCGAATCCATTGTGCGGCGCTTGCCATGCCAGGTTGGGGGCGGAATTCGCAGCAGTGCCGAGGCGAAGATTCTGCTGGATATGGGCGCGCAGCGCGTGATCTTCGGATCTTCCCTGTTCAACGGCCACGCGGCGGTTGAGCCGCCCGATCAAATCATTTCGCCGGCGATCGAGAACCTTGTGCGCACGCAATTCGCTGAGGAGCTGGCATTTTCGCTTGGCGTGGACCGGCTCGTGTTCAGCGTCGACACAAAGGACAGCAAGGTTGCGGTGCGCGGCTGGAGAGAAAAGATTGAGCTGCGCCCGCAGGACGCGATGCAGCAGTTGGAGCCGTTTTGCGGGGCGTTCCTTTACACGCATGTCGATACGGAGGGCACAATGTCAGGGTTTCCGATGACGGTGGCGCGCAGCCTGCGCAAGCAGACGCGGCGACAGTTGATTGTGGCGGGCGGCATTCGCGCGCAAAGCGAGATAGACGAGCTGGATGCCGAGCACATCGACGCGGTGGCCGGTATGGCGATTTACACCGGCCTGATGAAGGCATGACGGACCTGGCAAAGGCTCTTGCCGTCCGTCGGCGAAGCTCGAGGTCTTTCACTTCACTTCGTTCCGTTCAGGATGACAATTTTTTTAGCCCACTCAAACCAAAAGAGGGCTTGAATGGGGCACCCACGCAAAACACGAGGTCCTTTGCTTCCCACCCCAACGCGCAAAAAGGCGCGTGGGGACCCCGGTTCGCTCAGGATGACAGCTCTTTTAAATCTGCCCTCTGCTCATTTCAGCGCGCCTAACGCTGCGACATATTTTTCGGGAAGCGCGCGCTTGATCAAAGCGCGATCTGTGATGACGTGGATAGTTTCGCCCTCGGCCAGCAATTGCCGATCGTTCAGGCGGAGGACGCGATAGCGAAACTTCAGGACCGCTCCGCGCACGCCTGTCACGCGGGTTTCAACGACGATCTCATCGTCGTAACGCGCGGGCGCTTTGTAGCGGCAATTCACTTCGACGACAGGAATAAAGCAGTCGTCCTCGACTTCCATGGTCTTGTAATCGAATCCGGCCTGGCGCAGCAGTTCCACGCGGCCGATTTCAAACCAGACCAGAAAATTGGAGTAATAGACGACGCCCATCTGGTCGGTTTCCGCATAGCGAACGCGCAGGCGAACCTCACCGGCTGGGCCATTCGCGCTGGATTGGATTTCGGTCATGATTTTTTCGCCCCCTCAAGGATGGACGGCGGTGTTGCCGCGCTTGCGGGAAGGCCAATCGGGGGTGCGCCGATCGAGAAAGGCCGCGACCCCTTCGCGAAAATCTTCCGTGCTGCGCGCGCTGGCATTCATTTCGACAGCGGTCTTCAATTCGCGATCCAGGCGGTCCTTAGCGTGGGCGGAAAGCAGTTGTTTGGTGCCGCGCAAGGACTCCGGGCTGTTCTTCAGCAGTTGGCGCGCCATGCGAATGGCGCGATCCATCAGGCCGGAGTCGCGCACCACCTCGTTCACCAGGCCCATCTGCTGCGCCTCTTCGGCTGCAATCAGCCGCGCGGTCAACAACAGGTCGCGCGCCTGCTTTTCGCCTACCTGCAGGCTGAGGAACGAGGCGACAATCGCTGGAATAAATCCAATGCGCGCCTCAGTAAATCCGAATTTCGCTTCCGGGACGGCAAGAGTGAAGTCGCAGACGGTCGCCAATCCCATGCCTCCGGCAATGGCATGGCCATTGACCGCGGCGATGGTGGGCAGCGGCAGGTCGTATAAGTTGCGCAGAAGGCGGGCCATGCGTTCCGCATCGGCATTGTGCTGCGGGAGTGTTCTGTTGGTGAGGGATTGCAGATGTTCCAGGTCGAGGCCGGCGCAAAATGCGGGGCCGCGGCCGGTGAGAATGAGAACGCCGAAATTGCGGTCGGCCAGGCCATCGAGCATAGCGATCAACTCCTCAATCATTTGCGGAGTGAGGGCGTTGCGGCGCTCGGAACGATTCAGCGTGACGGTGACGATTTCTTCGGTCTCGGTTATGTACAGGGTTTGATAAGTCATGGTCGGCTCCTGGCAATACTTCGGCAAGAATTCCAATGGTAGCCCGGTCGTCCTGAAGATGTATAGGGTGGAGTCCAGCTTCTCACCATCCCACCCTAGCTGCGCTAGGATGGGGCACCGGATCGAATTCTTCGGCGCGCTCAGAATGACGTTTTTTCATTCGGTGGCAACGGAGAAATATCCTGCCGAGCTTGATCGTTCATTGGTTGTCGACTAATGGCGTTGCGGATTCGCGGCTTTCTTCCTCCATGAGCCAGCGGCGCAACTGCAGAATATCGTTGGCGCGGGCGACACCGATGGGCTTGGGGATGCCGCGAGGCTCGACCACGACGATGTTCTCCACTTCCCGCAGCATCATGTCGCGGCTGACGCGATCGATCAGCTCGCCGGGGTAGGCTAGCACGTAATCCTGCCGCGCGAGCTCGCCCATTTTGAAGTGATGATCGGGAGGTTCGGCGCGGAGAAGATCGTGCGGCTCGACGATTCCGACGAGGGAGCCATCGGCCTTGACAACGGGCATCAGACCTTTTCCATCCGGAGAAAAATTGCGCAGGACAGTTCGCAGTTCGGCCTCGGCGGGAACGGTGCTGAACTCCTTGTGCATGACCTGATCGACGCGGAAGCGCATGAGCACGGGAACGGAATATTCCTGCAACACGATGAGGCCGCGCTTCACCAGTTTGCCGGTCATGATGGAGTCGCGGCTGAACAGGCGCACGAAGCCGTCGGAAACCATGACGCAAACGATGAGCGGCAGCAGGGAGTTTGGATTGTGACTGAGTTCAAAGAGAAACACGACGCTGGTGAAGGGCGCCCGAGCGATGCCGCCGAACACGGCCGCCATGGCGACGAGAGAATAGAACGCGGGATCGCCAACGAAGTGCGGGAAAAAATGCTGCCAGAACATTCCGTAGGCCGCTCCAATACCGCCGCCTACGACCAACGACGGAGCGAACACGCCGCCGGTGGTTCCGGAGCCGAGAGAAATGACCAGCGCCCAGAATTTCGCAATAGAAATGCCGATCAAGCTTCCGGCGGTGTAGCGGTCGTTCAACATGCCGCGAATTGTGTCGTAGCCGGTGCCTAACACCTGGGGGCAAAAATATCCGATGACTCCCAGGATCACGGCGCCGATGACGGGCGCCCAGATGAGCGAGCGCTTGACGGGAAGGTGGTCAAAAAAATCCTCCAACCAGAACAGCGTCCGGATCATCGCGATGCCGACCAGACCCATCAAAATGCCCAGTAGAGCGAACAGCCAAAGCTCGTTCATGTGGGCGAGCTTGTAAGCAGGCGTGGGAAACAGGGGCGCCCAGCCGACGAAATGTATCCGCACAGCGGTCGCCACGGCCGCAGCAAGCGAAACGGGGATGAAGGACCGGGCGCGAAACTCGAACAGGAGAAGCTCCACGGCAACGAGAATTCCGGCAAGCGGAGCGGTAAAAGTGGCCGCCATCCCGGCCGCTGCGCCGGCAGCAAGCAGAACGCGGCGATAATACGGCGTAAGTCCGAGCGCCTGGCCGAAAAGGGAGCCGAATGCTGCCCCGGTCTGGATGATGGGGCCTTCAGCGCCAAATGGGCCGCCGGTGCCGATGGCAAACGCGGTAGCGAGCGGCTTCAAAAGAGCCACGCGAATTTTCATGCGGCTGTGGCCGAACAACACGGCTTCCATGGCTTCTGGAATTCCGTGGCCCTTCAGTGTCGGCTCCCAATAATGGACCATGATGCCGACGACGAGACCGCCGAGGGCGGGAATCAGAATGATCCACAAGCCGAGGTGATTATTGGAGGGGTTGGTAATGGCAAAGGAAAATTTGCCGTAGAAAAAAATATTCGTAAAGAGATAGATCAGCTCGAGCAGGCCTTGAGCGACGAGGCCGCCGATCAGCCCGACCAGGAGAGCGTAGAAGCACATCCTGACGATTTCAGGCTCCAGCGCAATGCCATACTGGCCCTTTTTAGGGAGTTTGGAGTCCGCCAGTTCACGTTCGTTGGAGGGATGCGAATCGGCCATCGGCTACTCCCATTGAAACCAGGGACGCGAGAACCCATGCAGTGGCTTCCCGGCAATATAGAGCAGTTCCACGGTTACTATACCCCGGCAAAAGAGTCGCGAGGTACAGCTTTTCTTGAGGAGAAGTTGCGCGGGGAGTCAATTCCGGTGAGCACGCCTGCCATGGAACGGCCCATAAATTTTCCAACCTCAGTGCCTGAAGGCTTGTTCCAAGGCTCTCTGAATCCCCGGAGTGAAAGTCCGGGGTCTACCAACCCGGAGCGAGAACTTTTCCGCCCGGACCAAACAGGCCGGGGGTCTACCCAAGTGTTAACATGTCGCGATTGCGGCGGAAAATTGTGAGCAATTTGCGATGCAACCGACTATCCACTCAGAGAGATTGGCGTCATGTCAAGGCAGCCTCATATTTATGTTTCGCCATACTGCCGCCACGAGCTTTCAATGCCGATAAAATGTCCGTCTTGGTCAAAATACCGGCGAGCTTGTCGTCCTCCGAAGTCACGAGAAGCATGTGCTGGACGTGCTCGCTGAGCAACAGGCGAAGGGCTTCCATCACATCGGAGCCGGCGGAAATTCTGGTGACAGCGGGGTCGGCAAGGTCGGCTACGGTCTTTGTCGACCAGTCTGTGGAATGAACCATGCCGAGCGCGGACACGGTAATCACGCCGAGGACATTGTCGCCGTCCAAAACCGGGAAGGCGGTATGACGGTGGTGCGGACACACGGTGTCGGCGAATTCCTGCAGAGTGAAGGAGCCGGACACGGAAACCACGTTCTCCTGCATGACCTCCGCCACGGAAATATTCCTCAATTCGCGTACCCTGACACCTTCGTGCAGGCGCTGATCGCCGGAGGCAGATGCCTCGCCGGAGATCGCATAAGCGACGGCTGCGCCGATCAAAGAGGGAACGATGAAGGCATGGCCGCCCGTGGCCTCCGCGACGAACACGACAGCGGCCAGCGGGGTTTTATAACCGGCGGCAATGAAAGCCGCCATGCCAACCGCGGCGTAGAGTTCGACGGAGCCGGAATGTACGATGGACTGGGCGAAGGCGGTGCCAAAGCTGCCTCCACTGAGAAACAGAGGAACGAACATGGCGCTGACACCGCCGGTGGCCAGGGTGAACAGGGTTGCGGCAAGCTTGAGCACGCCGAAGACGACCAGCTCCAGCGAACCGTGATGATGGTTGAGAATTTCTCCGACGGCCTCGTAATTCGGACCGAGGGGAACCAGCGCTCCGTGATACAGCAAGAGGAAACCAAGCCCGCAAATTCCGGTGAGAAAGCCGCCAAGCGTGAGTTTGGTCCAATGCGGAATGGCCCACTGCACCATAAAGACGCGAGCGCGCCGGAAGGTGATGGTGAATGCCATGGCCGCGAGTCCCATAAGGACGCCGAGCAGCGCGCACCATAAAAGATCGCGACCGGTAAAGGAGGTGGCGCTGGCGAAGTTGAACAGCGGAGTCGCGCCTAGAAAAAATGCCAGCGTCACATAGGCGACGACTGAGGCGATCAGCGATGGCAGCAGCGCCTCATGGGCGAGGTCGTCTTTGTAGGGCATTTCCAATGCGAACACAAGACCGGTCATAGGCGCGCGGAAGACAGCCGCCATGCCTGCCGCGGCGCCGCTGATCAGCATGATTCGCCGATCGCGCGGCTCCAGCTTGATCCAACGCAGTTTGGTCCACAGCCACGATCCGATGGCTCCGCCGCCGTAGATGCTGGGTCCTTCCAGCGCGGCGCTGCCGCCGAAGCCAACCGTGGTGATGGCCGCGATTATTTTCGGAAAAAATGAGCGCACATCGATGTCGCCCTGATG
>JBOGLY010000044.1:0-10913 GCA_050746425.1 Acidobacteriaceae bacterium | reverse complement strand
CCCCTCTGCTGTGCAACGCAGGCTCCGTATTGCGCTGCCTTCTCCGCTTCGGGATGAATGGTTGTCAGCGGGAAATACTCGAATACAATCCGCGCATTCGGAAAATCCGTCGCCAGCCTGTCCATCGTGGGCGCAGCCATCTTGCAGTCCGGGCACTGCAGATCGGCAAATTCCACCAGTTCAAGGTTCTTCGACGTGGCCCCGCGATGCGGTCCGTTCGCCTGCAATTCGAGCTTCTGCCGAACTGCGGCGAATGGATGAGCGCCGAAGGAAATTATGTCCGCGCCCGCGATGGCGTGATGTCCATCGGGAGTCACAAAGAAAACTGTGGGAGCCGGCGTGTGCGAAACTCCCTGCTCTCCCACCAGAATTGTGACCCGGCTAATACCGGGAACCTGGGTCGTCTGAATTCCCATCACTTGCCACGCTCGATTTGGATCGTATCCCCAAATCTGCTTCAGAAATGCATTCACAACTTGCGTAGTTGGGGAGGAGGCGGTAAAGTTTTTCGGATTTGCCGGAGGAAACTGAAGCTTCGGGGGCGGCCCAATGGTGTTCAGATGCAAAGGCGGAGCGGCCGGGGCGGACTGCGGTGCAGGCGCCTGAGTATTTTGCGGGACGTTCTGTTGTGCTGCCGCTTGGGCAAATGTCGTTGCGCCTTGCGCCATTGCTAGAACAATTGCCACTGAAATTATCGACTTCATTGCCATGTATAATCCTCTGTTTATCTATGAATGTTAAACCTGTACTTTAGCTGCGACTGGAAATCTGCGACCCGCGCCGAAAGACTTGCGTGTTACTTTCAAAACCGGTGCTGCCTGCTGGCGCTTGTATTCGCTTCGCTCAACCATCCGTAGAATGCCGCGCACCAATTCAATGTCCAGAGGGGACGCGCTCGCCTCGACAATTGCCTCCGCCGTCTCATAGCGCTCGACGTAAGCTTCAAGAATCGGATCGAGCACTTCGTAAGGAGGAAGCGAATCGGTGTCCTGCTGCCCTGGTCGCAATTCCGCGGACGGCGGCTTTCTCAATGTGTTCTCTGGAATGACTTCGCGATTGCGGTTTGCATGCCTGGCCAACCGATACACGCATGTCTTGTACACATCTCCGATTACCGCCAGGGCGCCAACCATGTCTCCGTACAGGGTACAGTATCCGGTCGACATCTCGGACTTATTGCCCGTCGTAAGCACCAGCGCGCATAGCTTGTTCGATAACGCCATCAGCAAAGTGCCGCGGATTCGAGACTGAAGATTTTCTTCAGTAATGTCGGCCGGATAGTTTCCTAGCATGGGATTTAAGGACGTCAGAAAGGCCTGAAAAGTATCGCCGATCGGAATCAATTCCCACCGAATGCCCAAGTTCCGCGCCAGCTCTCGCGCATCATCGATCGATCCCTGAGAAGAGTAGCCACTGGGCATGCCCACTCCAAGCACGTTGTCCGCGCCCAACGCCTCGGTCGCAATCGCCGCGACCAATGAGGAATCGATGCCGCCGCTGAGCCCGACGATGGCTTTCGAGAATCCACACTTACGCACGTAATCCCGCGTACCGAGCACCAGCGCATCGTACACGGCAATGTCCTCATCCTTTGGCGATGCGTTAGCAACGCTGGAGCGAGCGGAAAAATCGACGACGAGCAGGTCCTCCTGAAATGAACGCCCCTCGGCAATCACATTCCCTTCCCCATCCAGAGCGAGACTGCTGCCATCGAAGATCAGACTGTCATTGCCGCCCACCTGGTTTACCATTGTGACCGGTACGCGATGCCGCCGCGCAATGGCCGCCAACATCGCTCGGCGGGTATCGCGCTTGCCGCGAGAGTATGGCGATGCCGAGATATTTACGACAAGAGTTGCGCCCTGATGCATCAGCTTTTCAACTGGATCGACGGGATACAGGCGCTCCGGCCAGAAGATTTTATCGTTCCAGGCGTCTTCGCAAATCGTAATGGCGATCCTCTCCCCCGCCAGATCGTAAAGTGCCTGAGTCGCGGCAGGCGCAAAGTAGCGTTGCTCATCGAACACGTCGTAATACGGCAGCAGCATCTTGGACTGGATGAAATCTACTCGTCCACGGCGCAGCACGACCGCGGAATTCATCACTCGCTTGCCGGAATTTTCTGGCGCCGGCGTCGGGCACCCGCAGATGATCGCGATGGGATGATTAGCGGTAGCTCGTTCGGCGATTTCCAGCAACCCTTGCTGAGCGCGGGACAGAAATGACGGTTTTTCCAACAGGTCGGCGGGAGGATAGCCGCAGACGGCCATCTCCGGGAACACCACAAGATCGACGCTCTGTCGCTGGCTGGCCAACGCGATCTCGACTATCTTTTGAATGTTTCCAACGAAATCTCCGATCATCGGATTGATCTGCGCCAGTGCGATCTTCACTGACTTAGTGTAACCAGCGGGGATGATGGAGACAAACGCTCAGAAATACACACAAAGCAGGACGTTAGGTTCCGGTGCCACTAAGAACCACGCCGACTGTGCGGGTCATGATTTTGACATCCAGCCAGAGGCTCCAGTTGTCGATGTAAGCGGTGTCGAGCGAAATGTACTGATCGAACGAAGGGTCCTGACGCGCCTGTACCTGCCACAGGCCGGTGATACCCGGTAGTACTTCCAAGCGGCGAAGGTGCCGCAGTTCATAGAGCCGAACTTCTCCAGCCAATGGCGGCCGAGGCCCGACGACACTCATATGACCGGACAGCACATTGACAAACTGGGGTAGCTCATCCAGCGAATACTTGCGTAGAAAGCGACCAATCCGAGTGACCCGTGGATCGCCGGTCATCTTGAACAGCACGCCATCGCGCTCATTCTTATTGTCGAACTGCTCCCGCAGCGTGTCGGCATTGACAACCATGGTGCGGAATTTCCAGCAGCAAAATGTGCGACCCTTGCGGCCAATGCGCTCGGCCCCATAAAGGATCGGCCCAGGAGAGTCGAGGCGAACCGCAAGAACAATGAACAGGATCAGCGGACTCAGTACGATCAAGGCCAGCAGAGAAACTAAAATGTCCAGGCCTCGTTTCATCAGCAACCCTGCTACTGGGATGTGATGGCGATGCAAAGGCATGGTTGGAAATTGGCCGACGTATTCAATCGGTGCGCTCCAGGCCAGGCCGTCGTACAGATCGGGCACCACGCGGACATCGACCCCCCAAACACTTGCCTGAGCAATGAGGCGCTTGACCACGCCGCGTTCGCACGGACCAGTAACAAAGATTTCATCAATGAAATGGCGGCGAATCAGATCTCCCAACTCCGGGAGGCTTCCCAGAATCTCCAGCGGCGACTCTTCCGCCTGAGAATCTGGATAAAGGTTTCCGATCTCACCGCCCTCGTGCGCAATCTGGACAAACCCCTTGAACGTAAATCCAAGATGACGGATTCGTTGCAAGTGGCTGCGAATCGCGACCCCCAGCGAGCCGGTCCCAATGACCAGCACATTTCTGGTGTCGAGTCCTTTTTCGTATCTCTTGTATAGAGTGAGCCGCCAGACTGCGCGTCGCAGGCAAAGGAAAAAAGTGGTCCCGATCAACGTGGCGATGACGACCGCGCGAGATATCGTGTCGGCGCGCCCGAAGTATAAGGCACCCGCCAGAATCAGACTGGCCGTGAAGCAGGTCTGCACCGTCAACCGTTGTTCTCGGAGGCCGGTAAACGCCTGCAAAGGTCCATACAATCCGTGAGCTCTGCTAACCAGGATGAGAATCACGGCGAATCCTGCAAGGTAAATCGCCAATGACGATGGGTTCGCCGATAGGTGGGCGCGATTGTCGAAATAGGAGAAGATATTGGTTTCGCGAAAATGGGTCGCCAGTGCCGCCGCGGTAACAATGGTGAGTATGTCCACCGTCATCCACAACAACGTTACTGTGCGCGAAGGGCTGCGGCCAGCAGGTCCAATTCCGCCCACGCGAGGGCGCAATTCGACAAAATTTTCCGAGCTTCGGGCTGGAAACCAATGACTTAGATCAGGGGAAGCCATTTTGTGTCTTCTCTACTTGCGTTGGTGAGTCGCCACAACGGGCAGGAGGAACTCAAGAGATTCTCAAGAACAAGTCGACAGGTCATGGCCATCTTCGGAGGTGGTCTCTCGCCTGAATATCAACCCAATATAAGTGTTTGTTTGCGTCTCAATAGTCGTACCCACGCCGGCAACCGGATTTCGAAGGATTCCGCGAAACTGCTACTCTTCGCGGCTTTGGGGTTAGATGCCTCCGCTTCCACCAAAGTAACCTTGAAAACCACACAACCGGCGCTGCGACGATAGTAGATGGTAAGCCGTAAGATTGCAATAACTTTTGCCGACTCATTAGCACGAAGGTACCTGTCCAAAACCTTTTTCGGGCAAGGTCTATGAAATTTAGGCGAAACGCAATCGAAACCGTCGATCATGGATTTCTACTTCCAAAGGGCCGGATTCGGAAGGGTGCGCTCGTCCAGACGGAGAAATTCCTGCAATACCGGATCGCTCGTCCCCTGAAGTTCTTCCACGGTGCCAAAGAACTGCGCCTTTCCCTCATGCAGGAACAGGACCCGATCAGCGAGTTTCTCGGCGAGTTCCATATCGTGGGTCACCACGATGCTGGTTAGATTCAGTTGGACCTTTACCTTCTGGATCAGGTTTGCCATCAAGTGCGCCATGAGCGGATCGACCATGGTGGTGGGTTCATCGTAGAGAATGGCCTGAGGTTCCGCCGCCAATGCGCGCCCAATCGCAACGGCTCGTCGCATGCCGGTAGATAGTTCCGATGGCAGGCTATGCGCCATTTGGCTTACGCCCACGACCCCCAGCACACCATTGACGATTTGATCGATCTGGTCCTCGCTCAACTCGCCGCGTTGCCGCAGCGGAAAGGCAACGTTTTCAAAGACGCTCATTGAATCGAACAAGGCTCCACTCTGAAAGACCATGGTTACGGCCCGTCGAATGGGTTCCATCTGGGCTTCTGTAAAGCCGGTAATGTCCTCGCCGTTAACGATTACGCAACCAGCATCCGGCTTCAGGAATCCCATGGCGATTTTCAGCGACACCGATTTCCCTACGCCGCTTCGTCCGATAATGCACAAGGTTTCCCTGGGGAGCACGAAGAAGCTTAGATCGTCGAACACAACGTTGTCGCCGAACCGTTGACAGACATGCTCGAACGCGATGAAAGGCTGGATCGGCGCGGAGGTTTGTTCTTCCATTCTTTTGAAGATAGCCGAAGTTGCGGCTGCTTGCCGCGAATTGATCGCGGGAATTATCTGAGTCGAAGTTGCCGCGCCCGACGCCAGTCCTCGGGCGTGTTCACGTTCAGAAACCATTCGGTCGGGTCTTGAGCGGGATTCATCTTCGCCGCGAAATCCGATGCGTCCCACAGATCAATCCGGAGCGACAGATTTCCTTGTCGATCCCGGATTGAATGAATTAGCGCCTCCTGAAGCGCGGTTATGACCTTGAACGTACTTTTTTCAAGTGCATGGCGAAGCCCTGAAGCAAGTGAGCGTCGATAAAGCCCGCAAAGCGGCTGCGGCCGACCGTCCAGTTGAGGAATCACACACGCGATCTGTTGCAATGACGAATTGTCGGCGACAATCGGACCTTCTTCCGCGCGATATACGCGAGCGACTTGCGCCTCCAACGCTTCCACGGGAAGAAACGGCAGATCGACGGCGAGAAAAATGTTCCACTCCGTTGCCGACTGTTCCAGAGCGGCCACAATTCCACCCAGCGGCCCGCAGCCCGCTCGCGCATCGGGAATTACCGTTTCGCCGCGACCAGGAAATTCGCGGTTCGCGCAGATCGAAACTGTCGCACAGACATGCTTAAGTCGCGCGACCGCATGGTCCAGCAATGTCCCTTTGTTGAGGTCCTGACCCGGCCAGGGCAGTAAAACCTTGTCCTCGCCCATGCGACCGCTACGCCCACCCGCCAGCACGAACCCTGAAATCTGCGCGCGAAAGTCTTTCCCTGAATCTTCCGGATTGGAGCGAACAGCCGCCTGGGAACCCACTACATCTCCCCGCCGATCTTTTCAAAGAAGCGAATCAGCGTTTCGATTCCACGATGAAAATTCGCGATGCAGAATTTTTCATTGGGAGCATGCAGATTGTCGTCCGGCAAACCAAACCCCATCATGACGGAGGGAATTTTCAAATTGCGTTCGAAATCGCCGACGACCGGAATCGAGCCGCCCGAGCGAATGAAAACCGTGTCCTTTTTCAATACATCATGCAGCGCCTCGGTCGCCGCTTTGATATAAGGATTGTCGACGCCGATCACTATCGCATCGCCTGAGTGGATCAGCCTAACATCGAGCGAAATCCCCCTGGGGCAGATCGACTGCACATATTGTTTGTAGAGCTCAAAAATCTTCCTCGGCTCCATGTCTGGGACCAGCCGCAGCGAAACTTTGGCAACGGCTTTGGCCGGAATCACCGTCTTCGCACCATCTCCAATAAACCCTCCCGGCATCCCGTGGACTTCAAGCGTCGGTCGCGCCCAGAGGCGTTCCAGGACGGAATATTCCAGTTCTCCGGTCAACGCCGAAGAGCCAACTTCCTTTTGTTGAAATTCCGATTCACTGAAGGGCAGAGATTTCCACGCCCTCAACTCCTGTGCCGAAGGCGGCACAACATCGTCGTACAACCCCGGAATCAGAATGTGTCCATTTTCATCCTTCAAGCGCGACAGGATCTGGCAAAGCGCAAAGAATGGATTTGGCGCGGCGCCACCGTACATTCCGGAATGCAGGTCCGTCGCGGCTCCGCGAGCTTCAATCTCGGTATAGATCATGCCGCGCAACCCCACGCACAGCGTGGGTAGATCGGGCGCAAACATTTCCGTGTCGGAGATCAAGGCAAAGTCCGCGCGCAAACGCTCCGGTTGCTCCCCGACAAATTCGGCAATCCCCTCGCCGCCAACCTCTTCCTCGCCTTCCAGAATGACCCGCACATTCAGCGGCAAATTGCCGCCCGCATGCATCAGGCTCTCCAACGCCTTGATGTGCATATACATCTGACCTTTGTCATCGACTGCGCCGCGGGCATAAATGTTGCCATTGCGTTCCGTCGGTTCAAACGGAGGACTCGTCCACTCGTCCAGCGGATCGGGAGGCTGCACATCGTAATGGCCATAACACAGGCAGGTCGGCTTGCCCGCGGCATGCAGCCAGTCCGCGTAGACCAGCGGATGGCCGCCAGTCTCGATCACGTCCACATGTTCAAGGCCAATGCGATTCAATTCCTCCGCCAGCGCCTCGGCTGTCCGGCGAACGTCGCCGCGATGTTCAGGCAACGTGGAGACAGAAGGAATGCGCAACAGGTCCTTCAACTCATCGAGAAATCGATTCTGATTCTGGCGAGCGAATTGGAGAGCTTCAGACTGCATGGGCAATCCTTGGTTCGAAAGATATGGCGAGGCTATTGGATCATTAGGGATTGATTGCCTCAATATTGGTCCATCGATAGATCGATGGTACGGGCCCAGGCTTCAATCCCGCCGGCCAGCGACTGCGCTTTTTCAAAACCCTGCTCGCGTAGCCAAAGTGCCACTGGAAGCGAGCGATTCCCGTGATGGCAATAAACCACAATGTGCGCGTTTCGGTCCAGTTCCAGGTGCGCGCGCGATGGCAAGTCGCTCATTGGAATCAGCCGCGACCCGGGGAGAACACAAACTTCAGCTTCCCATGGCTCGCGTATGTCTAGCAAACACAACGGTACCGCGTCACGTTGAGGCACGAACTCCTTCAATTTTCGCTCAAGTTCCCCGACTGTAATTTCCTGCTCCATTCGCGACTCCAGAATACATCCTGAAATGCGAATGTCTGGCGCATTGCGCCGACTGCCATGGAAGCTTGCGCCTTAAGCGTCAAACCGAGGCTCCATGGTACAAACAGGACAGGTGTACGTGCTAAAAGTCACGTGCCCTGGATCGGATGTAATCTCTTGCCATCTCGCCACGAAACACCGCATTTATGACGCAAAGAGTTCTCATTGCTGAAGACGAGCCGAACGCCCGCATTGGGTTGGCGGAGCTGATTTCCGGCTGGGGCTACGCCACGGAGGTCGCGGAAGATGGCATGGAAGCGCTCGAACGCGTACAGGATTGGCATCCTACCATTCTTGTCTCCGACTTGAAGATGCCGCGGATGGATGGCCTGACGTTGTTGGCGCATCTGGTCAAACAACAGGACAAGCTGGCTGTGATCATGCTCACCGCCCAGGGCAGTATTGAGAGCGCGGTTGAATCAATGAAGCTCGGAGCGTTCGATTACATCCAGAAGCCTGTAGACCCGATCCGTTTGAAGCGATTGCTGGCCAGCGCCAGCGAACAGCGGCAGGCGGAACGCCAGATTGAGAACGTCCGCCTCAAAGTGCAGGAAACCGGCGTCCTCGGCTCCCTCGTCGGGAAATCCGCTCCCATGCAGGAGATATTTCGCATGATCGAGCGGATCGCGCCCAACAATGTTTCCGTGTTGATTACCGGGGAAAGCGGAACGGGCAAGGAACTGGTGGCACGGACCCTGCACGATCTCAGCGGGCGCAGCGGCAAGCCGTTTATTGCAGTTAACTGCGCGGCGATTCCGGAAACTCTGATTGAAAGTGAAATTTTCGGTCATGAACGAGGCGCCTTCACAGGGGCAGTGGAGCGCCGCGCCGGTTGTTTTGAACTGGCCGAGGAAGGCACGCTTCTGCTGGACGAAATTGGAGAGATGCCGATTGCGACTCAGGCCAAGCTGTTGCGGGTATTGGAAGACCGTACTCTGCGGCGGCTGGGCAGCAAGGTGGAAACCCAGATCAACGTGCGCGTGCTGGCGGCAACCAATAAGGACCCCGCAACCGCGATCGCGGACGGCCATCTGCGCAACGATCTTTATTACCGGCTGAACGTATTCAACATTGACATGCCGCCTCTTCGCGGGCATCGGGAAGACATTCCGCTAATCACCGAGGCCATTGTTCGCGCCATGAACGAACGCCACGGCTGCAGCGTCACTGGAGTTGCACCCGACCTGCTGCAGGATTTTGGTTCCTACGATTGGCCCGGAAACGTTCGCGAGCTGCGCAACGTGCTGGAGCGCGCGATCGTGCTGTGCGGCAGCGGAACCGTAGGCCGTCAGCATTTACCTCCTGGCTTCGGCGTAGTCCATCTCTCGGCCACCAGCGATTCCGATCGCGTGCAGATGCCCGTCGGCACAACTGTCGATGAAGCTGAGAAGCGGCTGATCCTGCTTACGCTGGGATCGACCGGCAACAATAAAACCCGCGCCGCTGAAATCCTTGGTATCAGCCTGAAGACACTGCACAATAAGCTGAAGGAATACGGAAGTGCGGCGGAAAGCGAATAGAGCGGAGTCGGCTCTGTCGACATCCTCCGAAAAAACAGGCATTGTCGTCCTGGGCGAAACGGAGTGAAGCGAAGGACCTTGCGGTTCGCCGGCAAAACACGAGATCCTTCGCGTTGCTCAGGATGACAGATTATTCACTTTAGAAGGATGTCAAGCTAGCCGGACGGCCCCTTTGATTGGCCGCCGGATTCGTCATCCCGGAGACGATTCACAACCCATCATCCGCATGAGAATCCGTGTAAAGCTCGTACTGGCAATCACCGGCATGGTATCCGCCATGGTGATCGTGCTGTCGGGTCTGTACTTGTCGCAACTGCTTTCGGAGCGCATCCAGCAAAGTTATCGTCACACCGACATTGCCGCGTTGCAGGTCATGCTGGCGTCACGAGCGGCAATCGAGCGCGGCGTACCCCAGGTTCCGTTACCGCCAAATACTCCAAACCCGCTCAATGCGGCAGTCACCCGCGCACTGCGGAATGACACTGCCCTGCATTTGATGTTGAACTCCTTCATCCGCTACGCGCCAACGATTTACGACATCAATATCGCGGACAGTCAGGGGACAATTTTGCTCAGCACGGATCCTCTTTACCAGGGCCATCCGATGCCGCAGCAGCCGAGTTTCATATCGCTGCAGCAACAAACCGCGTGGCAAAAATTTCGCATCGTCTTCGGGCCACCCGCTGTCTATGCCGTCGACGCCAGGCTGGACCGCAACGGCGCTCCATTTCTCACCGTCCGGGTAGGAGTCAGAACGACATTTCTGCGCAGTCAGTTGGCGCCATGGCTTCACGCGGAAATGGTCATCGTGATTCTCTCCGTGCTGCTCACTATATTGCTGGCAGCATTGCTTTCCAACATGGCCTTGCATCCGCTACAAGTGATCAGCGATAGGCTCGATCAATTCATGCTGGCAGAGCCTCAAGCGCCCGCGGAACCGCAAACGCTGCTGTCTAGAGCAGATGAGATTTCTCGCGTCTCAAGCAAGATTGAGCGCATCGGCCAGCGAATGCGCAGTGTTGAGGAAGTATTCACTGCGCTTAAGGAGAATCTCGATCAGGTGCTCGAAAATCTCCAGGACGGCGTAATGCTGTTCACCCAGGATGCCCGCGTAGTGATGGTCAGCGACTCTGTCGAACATTTTCTTGGTCTTTCGCGGCAACAGATGCTGGGCGTCGAACTCCACGACATCTTCGACCGCCAATCGATGCTCGGCCAGGTGGTGCGCCGCGCTTTCAATGCCCGGGTCATACTGATGCAGGAAGAAGTCGTCACAGAAACCGGCCGTCGGATTCAGGTTTCGCTGGATTTCATCCATAGTGAGGACCCAACCACTCCCTCCGATACCCTGGGAGCGTTGCTCACCTTGCACGACAGCGAGTCCATGCGCCAGATCGAAAATGAACTGGAGGTGTCGCGAAGGTTAGCTGACCTGGGACGTCTGACTTCCGGCGTAGGGCACGAGGTGAAGAACCCAATCAATGCGATCGTGGTGCATTTGGAGCTATTGCGGGAGAAGCTGGCGCGTAACGACAGGAGCGCCGAGCGACATGTAGATGTCATCCAC
>JBOGLY010000043.1:0-11005 GCA_050746425.1 Acidobacteriaceae bacterium | reverse complement strand
ACATGTGGATGTCGGGGAATACGACCGAAATCTCGACCTGGCCCGCAAGTACGGGATTCCGCTCCAGAGGGGTGTGCCTGCGCTGGTCGTGCTGGATGGCGCGGGACATGTTTTGTACGCGCAGCGGAACGCAGAGTTTGAAAATATGCGCGTGCTGGATTCCGCCGCCGTGACGGCATTCCTGCAGAAGTGGAAACCGCGAAGTCGGGCGCATCGCCGAAAATAAAAGGATCGCTCAATCCCATCGCTCAGAACGGAGAAGATAGATGGAGAGCAACGGAAAGAAGGATTTCATCGGAAAGGTAGCTTTCGTGACTGGCTCGGCGAATGGCATCGGTCGCGCGGCTGCGTTAGCGTTTGCGCGAAGAGGCGCGAGCGTAGTACTGGCTGACGTTTCCGAAAAGGACAATCGACAAACCGCCCACATGATCGAAGCCCTCGGCGGCCACACACTGGCCGTCCCCTGTGATGTTTCGCGGAACGATGACGTGCGGCGGGCGCTGGACTCGACTGTCAAGACCTTCGGGCGACTGGATTTCGCATTCAACAATGCGGGCATCGAATACACCATCCAGCCTGCGGCGGATGTGACCGAAGAGGAGTGGGACCGAATTCTCGACATCGACCTCCGCGGCGTTTTTCTCTGCATGAAGCACGAAATACCGCTGCTCCTCAAGCAAGGCGGTGGTGCCATCGTCAATACATCTTCCGGCGCCGGGCTCAGGGGCTTCAAGGGAGGCGCAGCCTACGTCGCTGCGAAACACGGCGTCGTTGGTTTGACAAAAGCGGCGGCGCTCGACTATGCGCAGTCGAATATTCGCATCAACGCCGTGTGTCCTGGGATCGTCAGTACGCCTATGATGGATCGCTTCAGCGGCGGGACCACCGAGGGACGGCAGGCTGTGATCGCGCAGGAACCGGTAGGAAGAATGGGAACGCCGGAAGAAATCGCCGAGACGGTGGTGTTGTTGTGTTCGGATGCGGCCAGCTTCGTCGTCGGCAGCGCCATGGTCGTCGATGGCGGCCAGACGGTGTAATGGCGTTCGATCGCCGCTGAAGACATCACTGCACGACCTTGAATCCCGCGCTCTGAGTCGCCTCGGAACTGCCGCCGATGAAAACCGTGTAGTCCGCCGATTCCACGACGCGCTGGCTCTTCGCATTGATGAACGAGAGCTCTTGAAAGCCCAGCGGAAACGCAATCTGTTTCGATTCGTCCGGCTGCAAAGTTACACGCTTGAATCCTTCCAGCATGCGAACCGGCTCTTCAACGCTCGCTCCACGAATGCGAACGTAAAGTTGAACAATTTCAGTCCCCGCAACCGCGCCACGATTGGTCACGGTCGCTGTCGCTTGTATAGCCGTCCCCGCTACACCGTGGCTCGGCGCCGACATAAGCCGCGACAGCGGAATGGAATTCGCACTCAGTGTAACCGGCGAGTAGTCGAACTGGGTATAGCTCAATCCATACCCAAATGGAAACAGCGGCGAATTGGGAACGTCGATGTAGCGGGAAACATATTTCTCCGCGCCGTTTGTCGGCGGATGAGACAGATCGACGCCGATCGCGGGACGTCCGGTCGGCATTTGCGCGAGATAGAGCGGCTCCTGCCCGACGGCGCGAGGAAAGCTGACGGGAAGCTTGGCGCTTGGATTGGTATCGCCGAACAGAATGTTCGTCAATGCCGGTCCCGCTTCAATCCCCGGAAACCATGCCTCGAGAATCGCCGGAACATGCCGCGCCGCCCAGTCGAGCACAAGCGGTCTGCCGCTGAAAACGATCAACACAACTGGCTTGCCGGTGGCGGCAATTGCCTGCAACAACTGTTCCTGATTGCCCGGCAAATCGAGATGCGCGCGCGAGCTGGCTTCACCGGTCATTGTCGGACCGTCCTCGCCGAGCGCCAGAATCGCAAGGTCCGATTGCTCGGCAGCCTGCTTCGCTGCTGCAAAATCGGCTTCCGAAGTAGTGAGAATCTGCGTCCCTTGGGCGTAGAGGACTTTTCCTCCCCGACTCGCCATGCGCTGTTCAAGCGCCGTCCGCAACGTGATTGCGTCGGCGGGATTGCCCTGGCCTCCCCAGGAGCCGAGCATCTCGCTTTGCGAGTCGGCGAGAGGCCCGATCAATGCAATGGTGTGGACACTGGAGGCAAGCGGCAACAGCTTGGGTTGACCTTCTTCCACCTGGTTCCGCAACAGGACAATCGATTCTTCCGCTGCCTTACGTGCCAGCGCGCGTTTTTCGGCAGTCGCCTGATAGGGCGGACGATTTTCGTCTACATAGGGATGGTCGAAAAGCCCAAGCGCGAACTTTACCCGCAGAACGCGACGCACCGCTTCATCTATGGTCGATTCCGGAACTACATTGTTGCGGGCCAGCGTGGCGAGCCGCTCATGATACGCGCCGCTCTCCATGTCCATGTCCAAACCGGCGTCAATCGCTTTTTGCGCGGCAACGCTATTGTTTAACGCAATGCCGTGCCCGATCAGCTCCCCTACCGCGCCCCAGTCGCTGACGACAAATCCGTCAAAATTCCATTCCTTGCGCAGAATTTCGGTCAGCGTATAGGCGTCGGCAGTCGCGGGCACGCTGTTTAGGGAATTGAAGGAGCTCATCACAGTGGCCGCGCCGGCATCGACCGCAGCCTGGTATGGCGGCAGGTAAACCTGGCGCAGCGTGAGGTCCGACATATCGGCGGCGTTGTAGTCGCGTCCGGCGATCGCCGCGCCGTAGGCGGCAAAATGCTTTACGCAGGCCGCAACCGAATCGGGATTGGCGAGGCTCGTGCCCTGATATCCGCGCACATAGGCACGCGCCATGGCCGAGCCAAGGAATGGGGATTCTCCAGAACCTTCCACAATACGGCCCCATCGGGCGTCGCGCGCGATATCCACCATGGGAGAAAAGACCCAGCGAATGCCGTCCGCGCTGGCTTCCTGCGCCGCCATTCGCGCTGTGGCCTCGACCAGCGCTGGATCGAAGCTGGAGGCCAGCCCAAGCGGCACCGGAAATATGGTCCGGTAGCCATGGATAGAATCGAAGCCGTACATCAGCGGAATATGCAGGCGGCTTTTCTCCACGGCGATGCGCTGGAACGCATTCGCTTTTTTAGGATCTGCGACGTTTAGCAGCGCGCCTACTTCGCCCGCCGCGATCATCGCATCGTAGCTCTGGCGTCCGGTGCCGGGACCGGTCGGAGTGCCGGACGAGAACTGCACAAGCTGTCCGACTTTTTCCTCCAGCGTCATCTTCGCCAACAGCGCATCCACTTTCTTGTTCAAAGCGGCATCTGTCAGTTGAGGATTGGGAACGAAATTGTTGGACATATCAGCAGACATGGCGAAAGCAGAAGTTGAGCGCCGATGGCGGAACTGCGCCTGAGCGAATTGGGTGGAGTAGCAGATCAGAAACAACGTAGACGCAGCAGCAACAGCAATTCTTGAGCATCGAGCCGAATTCATAGCATCATCTATGCTAAAGCAAAACCAGGGATGCTAGGTCCTTTCTGCTTTGTCGATGTTCACCGCTCCCTGGTGGTCGCGTCGAGTTGATTGGTGTCGTTTCGAGATACATCTTCCCTGGTTTTGCTATAGCAGTTGGCGAAGTCGAAGACCTCGAACGCGATGGACATGGGCACCCGATTGCAGCAGGAAAACTCCTTCCGCTTCGCGTCCAACCTGATCTGAATGATGCGTTTCTGTCTAGTGGTATTTGATCGTGACATAACTCTCCACGGTCAGGGCTGCGCTTGCGGAGCGCTGCAAATTGCCGCTGGTTCCTGTCACAGTGACGGTGTAGCTCTGCGGCTCCAACTCTAAGCCAATGTTGGCGCACCCGCTAAGGCCCGCCGTGATCGCTCCCAGACTAAGCAGGCAAAGCACACCCAATATCCGCAATCGCGGCAACGAATTTCGTCCCCTTCGCAGCCGCATTATTCCCAGCAGCGGCAGCGGTATCAACAGGAATCCGTATCGGACAAGAGAGCCTCCGTTCGGCGAACGATCCACCATCGCCGCACTTTTAGGGGAGGTCGCAATGGTTAGCGTTGCGGTTGCCGGTGCGGACCCGCTCACTGTTACGGTGGACGGGCTGAGGCTCGCCGTTTCGCCGGAAGGCAGACCGGTCACCGCCAACGCCACGGAACCGCTGAAATTGTAAATTCCGGATACTGGTACCGTGTAAGTCGCCGTCGCGCCGTATTTCACGCTTTGGCTTGAGGGCGATATCGCTACGCTGAAGTCCGGAATTGCATCTCCGGCTGGAAGCCCCACAGCGTTGAGATGAATCGTCTGGACCAACGGCGCAAGACCCAGGGCATTGTCGGCGATGTTGGCAGCTCCATTGATCTGACCGGATGATACCGGCGTGAAGCTCAGCACCAGAGTGCAGGAGTCGCCCACGCCCAGGGATGCCGCTGAGGAAGTCAAATCCAATTGCGGGCAAGTGCTGCTGTTGCTCATCGGGAAACCAGGCGTGATGCTGGGATTCAGGCCAGATGCGGGCACGGAGAAAAGCAAGGGCGCATTGCCGATATTCGAGACCGTTGCAGTCTGCGGACTATCCAGGCTGGTAAAGCCGATCGGCGTGGCGGCAAAGTTCAATTGGCTCGCCAGAACGTTCACTTCACGAATGCGATAATTCTCGAAATCGCCGATGTATAGATTGCCCGCGCTATCGAGGGCCATGCCGGTCGGAACGCTCATGTCCGCGCTAGTGGCCGTTCCGCCGTCTCCGCTAAATCCCGCCGTGCCATCGCCTGCCACGGTCGTGATGACGCCCGACGGACTTACCCGGCGGACGCGATTGTTCACAGAATCCGCGATGTAAAGATTGCCTCCGCTGTCCAACACTATATTCTGCGGTTGATCCAACTCCGCGCTCGTTGCTTGGCCGCCGTCGCCGCTGAAGCCCGCAGTACCATTTCCCGCTACCGTCGTGATGATGCCGGTGCTGGCCACCACTTCACGGATGCGATTGTTGCCTTGGTCCGAGATATAGATATTTCCCGCTGTGTCCACCGCTACGCTCACCGGGTTATACAACTCGGCGCTGATGGCGGGTCCATTGTCGCCGGTAACGCCTTGCGTGTGATTGCCCGCAATCGTGGTGATGATGTCCGTACTGGCATTCACCTCGCGGATCACGTTGTTCCCGGTGTCGGCGATATAAATGTTGCCCGCCTGGTCCAAGGCCAGCCCCTGGGGGAATTTTATTTGGGAAAAGTGGGCCATTTTTCCATCCCCACTATAACCACAGGGCAGCGGCGGCGGCGGAAGATGCGAATAAGGATTAGGCACAGTCGCGGCATTCACCACTGTGGTAATGATGCCGGTGCCCGCGTCGACCCTGCGAATCAAACAATTATATGTGTCGGCGATATAGAGATTGCCCGCGGCATCCACGGCCACTGCAAAGGGGTTGTTCAGCGCAGCGTCGGTGGCCGGGCCTTGGTCTCCGCTAAAGTCTGCGCTGCCGTTGCCGGCCACTGTCGTGATGATGCCGGTGCCCGCGGCAACCTTGCGGACCACGTTGCTGCCAAGGTCAGCGAAGTAGAGATTGCCCGCGCTGTCCACGGCCATGCCGAAGGGGAAATCGATCTCCGCGCTTGTGGCCGGTCCGCCATCTCCGCTATAGCCAGCCTTGCCATTGCCCGCTACCGTGGTTATGGTATTTGGAGTTAGCGCCACCTGCGGCCCTGTCCCCAATCCAACCATTCCGAAATTGAATGTTCCAGCGGATGTCGCGACCTGCAGCGGAACGGGACGGTAGCCGGGATACTCAGGCGAGAAGGTGACCGTCACATTGCAGATCTTCCCGGCGGAAAGCGCCGTATTCGATGCGCATCCGGTGCCGGTCACGGCGTACTCCTGCTTGCCGCCCTGCGACACTGCTGGGGCAATGCTGACGATCGACGTCCCCGAAGCATTCACCTGCAACGGAAGTGTCACCGCGGCACTGGTCGAGCCCACGGCCGTCGCGGGAAAGGCTATACCCGCGCTCCCCGGTGGATTGCTCAATGAGCCAAGCGTGATGGCCTGCGGCGCTTGCGCTTCGGCCCGTTGTTGCGCCACGATGAATGTGACGCTCAGCACAAGCATGGGCAAAATGAATCCGGTGCGGCGGACACTGATCCACTCGGAACGCAGGCGCACGTCGCACTCCTCCCCGGAGTGGATTATAGTCGCGTACGCATTCTATTCAGATCGAAAGTAGTTGCGCTTTTGAACGGACTGTTCCGATTTGGCGGGCTGGACCTCGAAGAGGAGAAATACCCGCAGACTGGCTGTTGTGAATCAGGATGGAAGCAATTGGACGAGTTCGCGGCAAGCTTCAGAAGCTTGGAATCCAAGAGGCGGAACACCTGAATTCTTTCGGAATCTCATCTCCTGGTTTAGAGTCCAGGCGCTCAACCGGCCCTGCCTTCCCTACGCGGATTTGCATCGCGGGATGGCGCTTCGACTGGTAGGATGCCGACTAGGGCTTGCTTCACTGTTTCGTTGTAGTCTTCTCCACGTATGCGGCGATGCCTGATACATCTGCGAAGAACGATCGTTAACAGCCTGAACCACGATGTTCTGATGCTGGCCCGGGCGGGCGCCTACTCCGCAATCATCTGTGTCTTTCCCATTGTTCTGGTCTGGGCTGCTATCCTGGCCGCTTCGCCGGCCGCGGAGGTGGCGCGCGAGGAATTGCGCGCCATGCTGTATCAGATGTTTCCCCCGGACATTCCACCGCTGGTGCTTGCATATTTTCAGGGGCAGCATCGGTCGCTCCAACTGCTGGTCTCAGCAGCAGTCGTGTTTCTAATGGCCGCCAACAGTGTGCTGACCACGCTGATGGAAGCCATGCGGCGCGCTTACAAAATTCCAGAAGACTCGTGGAGCATCACGCGCCAGATTCTCATCGCGTTTGTGCTCACCTTCCTATCGTTCTTTCCTCTTGCGTTGGCTTCCCTGTTCGTGGTGTTCGGGCATCAGATTGAGACTTGGATGCTCTATCAATCGCTTTACGATGTTCGGCCGTATGTGGTTGTGCTGGCGCGCATGGTGCGCTGGTTGCTGGCGCTTGTCACCAGTGTTACGGTCCTCTCGATCATCTATCACATGGGCATGCCGCGCACTCAGTCCTGGCGGAGGGTGCTTCCGGGTTCAATACTCGCAACGGCGCTTTGGTTCCCATCCACGTTGGCTTTCGGCTGGTATGTCACTCGCCACGCGCATTACCGACAGGTCTACGGATCGCTGGGTGCTGGCGTCGCGCTGCTGGTTTGGCTTTACATTATTCTGGTCAGCGTGATGATTGGAGCGGAGTTCAACGCGCAGGTGTATCCCAGGCTGCAGCGCGGATCGTTAGCCCGCAAAACGTGAGCCTGGGTGCCCCATCTCTCGAGCGACCGGGGTCCCCGGTGGGCGATTGTGCGCTGGGGTGGTTGGCGCAGGGTGGGAAGCGACGCCGTGCGCCACGTGGATCTCCGGTCGCCATGGCATATCTCGCGCAAATTGGGAATTTGCGTGGAAAAAACGGCTTCGCTCTCGCCCCGCAACCCAGTCAACTTCACCGGTATAATAAGTCAATTGCAACAAGCCGATGCCGTGGCATTCCCTTGTCAGGGATTGCGCGTGTCTCGCGTGTCTATTGCTGCATCTATGCGTGCTGTATCTATGCGGTCCCGGATGGTCTGATGACGGAACATATCAAAAAAATTTTGGAAGCGGAAATTCGTCAGTTGGAACATGAGCTGACGCACGAGCTTCCTGTTGAAATCAAAAAGGCCGCCTCTCTGGGCGATCTCAGCGAGAACGCCGAGTATCACATGGCCAAGCAGCGGCAGGTGTTCGTGAACGCGCGGCTCGGCCAATTGAAGCAGCGCATGGCGGAGCTGTCCCTGGTCAATTTATCGAACATCCCCCGCGATCGGGCCGCCTTCGGCTCCAAGGTTCTGGTTTACGATTCTTCCAAGGATGAGAAGATCGAGTACAAACTGGTCACCAGCGAGGAGTCCGATGTGACCAAAGGATTGATCTCCACCACCTCGCCGATCGGGCGCAGCCTGGTTGGCAAGCAGGTAGGCGATACCGCGACCGTCGTCACCCCCAACGGAAACCGCGAGCTGGAGATTCTGGAGCTCATCACGATCCACGACGCCAAGGATTGATCCTCGTCGTGCGGTGGCTATAGGTCCCAATGGCGGCATGAAATGACCTGGACAAGCGCGTTCGGAAAGGGTTGCGGCTTCCTTCTGCAGAAGATCGTGGATGGCCTGGCGCTCACCAAAATTTCGCCGAATGTCCTCACCTTCATGGGCCTGGTCATCAACACCGGCGCAGCCTTTCTGTTCGGCTACGCCCGGCCAGATAACAATGTCCGCATGTTTCTCTACGCCGCGCTGGTCATTATTGGCGCGGGCATTTTCGACATGGTGGATGGGCGCGTCGCACGTCAGACGCACCAGGTCACTATCTTCGGCGCGTTTTTCGATTCCGTCATCGACCGCTACTCCGACGTGGCGCTTTTTTTCGGCTTGCTGGTTTACTACGCGCGGGCGGACCGTCTGTTTTACGTTTTTCTTGTCGCTTTCGTAATGGTGACATCGCTGATGGTCAGCTACACGCGTGCGCGCGCCGAAGCGCTGATCGGCTCCTGCAAAGTCGGCTTCATGGAGCGGCCAGAACGCGTTGTGCTTATCATTCTGGGTGCGTTGTTCAATCGCTGGGGAGCGATGGCGCCCGTCCTCTGGGTGCTCGCCGTGCTTTCAACCATCACTGTAATTCACCGCATCCGCTATACCTACGAAAAGACGCGCCACCTCGCCCCAGTCCCCTGATTTGTGGGTGCCCCAATTTCGCGAATCGGGGTCCCCAGGGAGCGATTCTTGCTTGCTGGGGTGAGAAGCTAACCTGGGTCTTTTCGTTTGCGCATTCAGATCACTGGATGCTATCCACATCAATCCAAGGTCGCGGCGACATGCCTCGAAATCCTTCCACAGCCTTGAAAAATCTTCCCATCCTTTTCGCCACTACAATAGTTCAGTGAGCTTCAAAATTTCACCTGTCCTCATCGTCCATGGCGGCGCATGGGACATCCCGGACGATCTGGTTGAGCCGCATCGCAGAGGAATTGCCGCTGCGCTTGAAGCCGGTTACCGCTTGCTGGAAAAAGGCGCGTCCGCGGTAGACGCTGTCGAGGCCGCCGTCACCCTGATGGAAGATGACGAGGCCTTCGATGCGGGACGAGGCAGCTTCCTCACACGCGATGGACGAGTTCAGCTGGACGCGCTCATCATGGACGGAGCTACGTTGCGCGCCGGCGGCGTTGCCTGCGTCGAGCGATTGCGCAACCCCATCCACGCAGCGCGTTTGGTGATGGACCGAAGCCCGCACGTATACTTCGTCGGCGCCGGCGCGGAAGCCTTCGCCGCCGAACACGGCATGGCGCTCATCGAAAACTCCGAACTCGTCATCGAGCGCGAACGCCGCAATTTGGAGGCGGCCCAGCAAAAGCAGCGCGATAGTCTTTCCAGTCGCATGCCCGCTGGGGCCTCGCACGCATCGCAATTGACCGCATCGCATGACACTGTCGGCGCAGTGGCGCTCGACGGCAGCGGCAACCTCGCTGCAGCTACCTCGACTGGCGGCACGCTCAACAAATCTCCTGGCCGTGTTGGAGATTCCCCCCTGATCGGCTGCGGCTGCTACGCCGACAACCTTTCCGCCGCGGTTTCAGTTACCGGCTGGGGAGAGCCAATTATGAAGCTGGTGCTCGGCAAGTGGGCCGTCGATCGCGTCCAGCAAGGCACGCCTCCCGCGCAGGCCGCGGAGGAAGCCATCGCCTACCTGTTTCACCGCCTCGGCGGACACGGCGGCATGATTTTGCTCGGTCCCGCGGGACGAATTGGCTTCGCCCACAACACGCCACGCATGGCCTGGGGCACGTGTACCGCCCGCGGCACGGAAGTCAACGTCCGCTAGCAACGCACGCGACAATTTGGGTGCCCCAGGTTCGCGCAGCTAACCTGGGATAAAAATTAGGACACGGAAACACTGCATGCTCATCCTTGCCTCCGCATCCCCGCGACGTCGCGAACTTCTCACCCACGCCGGTTTCTCCTTTCACGTCGAGTCCATCCCGGTAGCCGAAGACCCATGCCTCGGCGAAGATCCAATGCATCTGGTCACGCGGTTGGCGCGAGAAAAGGCTGAGGCTGTTTTCGCGACCCACTCGCACCAGGCCGCCGACGCAGATCCTCTGCTCGTGCTCGGCGCGGACACTGTCGTAGTGTGCGACCAGGAAATCCTCGGCAAGCCAGCCGACGCAGCGGATGCCGCCCGCATGTTGCGTCTTCTCGCCGGACGCACTCATCAGGTCATCACCGGCGTCTGCCTCATTTCGCAACGCGGCGTCGAGTCGGAAATCGAAGTTGCCGCTGAGACCACCAGCGTCACCATGCTGACCCTGTCGGACGAAGAAATTCTGGCCTACATCGCCACCGGGGAGCCAATGGACAAGGCTGGAGCCTACGCCATCCAGGGCCGCGCCAGCCGTTGGATTCCCCGCATCTCCGGCTGTTACTTCAATGTAGTTGGCCTGCCCATCGCGTTGGTCAACACCATGATCGAATCCACCCTCCGCAAAATCGCGGCGCAATCTAAACCATAAACCGGGTGCCCCATCCTTCGCGTTTTGTGCGAAGGGTGGGATGGAATCCTCAAGATTAACTAACGATGTCATCCCGGACCGAAGTGGAGGAACCTGGGTGCCCAATTTCAAGCCTTCTGTTGGCTTGAGTGGGTTGTAAGTATATTCATCTCGACCAAAGCGGAGGAACCTGGGTGCCCCATGTCTCGCTTTGAGACATGGGACTGAAGGAATGATCGAGCGACGCATTTCCTCTTGCGCTCCTGCACACGCAGATGAAACTCTTTTTCCTGAAGAGGTCTGACATGCACGTCACGCCAAGATGGCTCCGCGCCCTGGTAATTGTTCTGCTCGCATCCACCATTCCCT
>JBOGLY010000042.1:0-11055 GCA_050746425.1 Acidobacteriaceae bacterium | reverse complement strand
GCAAAGTGGCGCAGGTCCAAAGGGCGTACAGCAACGGAAATGAATCGAAAATCAGCCTCGTCTTCAATGAGGCCAGACTTAATGGGCGCGAGGTCCCCATCAAAGCCACTCTGCTAGCGGCCTATCCGCCCGCAGCGTACAACGCCATGCAAGGTCCCGGTTCATACATGATGATTCAACCGCGCCACATTTCCAGCAACGCGAAGATTGACCAGGAACCTGGCACGCTGAGTCACATCGCAATGCGCAGTTCCGTGCAGAGCAATGTGTCCGGCGTTTTCCTCAGCAAGAACCACAGCATCAATCTGCATCGGGGAACGCGCATCCAACTGGCAATCGCCCCGGCAGCAAACATGAATTCTTCAACGATGGGCGGTTGATCGGTCGGAACTGCTGAAACGGAAAGGAAGCGCGAGGACTCGATAGTCCTTGCGCTTCTTATTTTTTGTCGCGGAGATTTTTTTGGCAACGTTCGTGAAATGTGGTTCAATTGTCGTTGCAAATCTTGTAACGGCTTTTCCTCGCGGGAGCTTCAGGTACACTGATCGCGCATGGAGGGAAACTTCAGATGAAAAAGAATTGCGCAGCATTTCTATTGTTTGCAGGTTGCCTTTGCGGCGCGGCCTGCGCTCAGCAGCAGCCCTCCACGCTTGCGGTCCATGCCGCTCAATGTCTCGCATCGAAGAAACAGTTGCCAATCTCCTCGGCTAAGCCGCTCAGCTATGGATCGTGGATCGACACGACGTCGTATCCCGGGAAAAAGGTCCTCTATTTAGCGGCAACTTCGCAATCGAATCGCTTTGCAGGCAGGGTGTATGCGATTTTCTTCAGGGGAACGCCTCATCGTCGGCTCTTCGATATACAAAATGGCGCCACGTTTGTGAAGGATGCTAACGGCCAGATAAACTTTGTCGTGCCGCCCCTCGGCGCTGCCGCCGCGGAACCGTCTTTTGTAAACGCCATCAACCAGATTGAAGGCCAGCCGACGTTTACCATTTCCGGTGCGGAACTGGCCGTCAGGCCCGCCCACACCGTCTGCAAATCTTATATTGACAACGATCAGCCTTGATGCGGTCGCCGCGAAAATGAGACGACGACGCTTTCCGACGGCATTGACATCTTCTTCAGCAGCGTTGACGTGCATCGCAGCAGTTCCTCAATTGCTATAGAGGAACGGCGTCATTCTGACCCTGAGCTTGCCGAAGGGGAGGAATCTTAGCATTTGGCCTTCTTCAGCAATACAGAGGTCCTTCGCTTCGCTCAGGAGGACGGCTTTTCAAAGCCAGCAGCTACATCAACATGAAAAATGCTATTGCCGGCTTTACTTGGCGTTTTTCAGGATGTCTTCCGCATAGTAATTGACGACGCGTGCCTGGTCGCGCAGCACTTCGTTGTAGGCGCTCTGCAACAGCCGCGAGCGGCTGTCATGCAATTGCTGTCGAATCATCTGCTGCACCCTGGGATCGCTCAACGGGTGCTGCCCCGCAGGCTCAATCGCGATCAGCTTGCAAATCATATAGCCCAGGGGCTGCTTGGTCGCGCCCTGAACGATCGGCAAAATAGGAGTGATCTGGCCCGGTTGCAGCTTGCTGACCGCGTTGTACACTTCCGGATCGGACTTAAGCTGCGACTCATGAATGAAGCCCATGTCGCCGCCGCTCGAAGCCGTATCGGGCGCCTCAGAATAGTTCGCGGCAAGCTGGGCAAAATCCGCCCCGTTTTCCAACTGGTTATGCAGACCCTGGATCTTCTTGAGCGCTTCGGCGGGGTTGCGCGCCTTGCTGTTCTGCAGATTTCCAACCTGGCCCTGCGCTGGCGTCGTCGTAACGACGATCTGCGCCAGATGATACTGCGGCTCGATCAGGTTGAAATCGGCCTTGTGCAGGTTGTAGAAGTTGGCCACGTCGGCGTCGGTGATGTTGATCTTCGATTCGATTTCTTTATTCAGCACCTTCTCCGTGGTCATGTTCAGCCAGAAATCGCGCCGAATGTCTTCCAGCGTCAACCCCTTTGCCTTTAACTGCGCATTGAACTGCTGCTCAGTGTACGGCGCTTTCAACTGCGCAATTTTGGCATCCACCTCCGCGTCGGTTGCCACCAGATGCAGTTTTTCCGCCTGCTGACGAATGACTTCCTCGCCGATCCGCTGATGCAGGATTTCCAGCTTCAGCATGGCGGACTCATCCGCCGTCGGCTGCTGATGCATGGAACTGACCTTGTTCTCGTAATACTTATTCACTTCCGACTGCAGAATCGGATGGCCATTCACCGTCGCCCACACATCCGGGTTCGGCCTGCGCGAGCAGCCGGCGAGCGCGGCCAAAAGCAGAACGCCTGAAATCGCGATGGTGCCGATTCTGGCGGCGCGCCGCGGGGCCGTTCCGGAAGACCCGCGAGAGAAATCACCTGCGGCAGCATTCGACAAATTCCGTATGAGTAAGTCCAATCTATTCTCCATTCATCTAACCAAAACCAAAGCCATTGTATGCGTTGGAACTACCTGCCAGGCGCTGGGGAAGCGTTCGGCTGCGCCGGACTCGAATTCGGCGCGGTCCCACCCGGCGCGCTCGTTTGCGGCGGCGGCACTTCTCCGGCATCGCGAATCGCGCGGTCCACAATGGTCCAAAGCATCGATTGCGATAGTGCACCCGTGGCGCGTTCTCCGTTGACAAACAGGGTTGGAGTTCCATCGACTCCGAGCGCGTCGCCCTGCTTCATGGATGCGCGAATTTTCGACTCATCCTGTTTGGAGATGCACGCCTCCAATTTTCCCATATCGACATTATCGCGCTTTCCCTGATCGCGGGTTGCGTCGTCCACTTTTTTTACGCTGGCTGCCAGACTCTGCTGCTCCTGGGAGCCTGAAATCTCGCTGCTCCGATCGTGGAGGGTATCGACCAGGTTCCAATACCCAGTTTGACTCTGCGCAGCCAGGCAATTCACATCGACTGCGGCATGCATCGCCCAAGGATGGAGTTGCACCAGCGGAAAATCCAGATAGATGTAGCGGACCATGTCGCCGTAGTGCTGTTCGGTGCCCGGGAACAGGACCTGATTCATCCGGGCGCAAAACGGGCATTCCAGGTCGTCGAAGTTGACGATTGTCACCTTTGCCTTCGGATTTCCGCGGATCGGCCGGCCAAGCGTGTTGATTTGCGAGCCTGGCGACTTGGTCAGATCGAATTTCTCCAGACGCGCCAGTGTATTGTTGTCCTTCGAAATCAGAAATATCGTCGTCTTTTTCTGGGAGCCGCTGCTGAAGGTCACCGGCAGCGTATCGAACCCGTTGATGTCGCTTTTCGTGCGTTCGCCGAGCGTGACAGTATAGTCCGGCGGAACGTTGTATTGCGAACGAATCGTCAGTTTAATCTGCCGATCCAGCTTCGCCTGCAGGGCAATGCTGGCCGGCGTGGTCTGTGCCTTGCAGCCCATTCCGGCTAACAGGATAAAAATCAAGCAAAAGCGAGTTATACGCAACGGGTTCCCCGACAGAAGGATGTAATTCCCATTATCACACGCTGGACTGGTTGCATGTCGGGTGCGTAACCGACGCGTGGGACAGCGTGGGAGCAGCCAACCAAAGACCCCGGGTGCCCACATCTCGACCTTTAGATTTGGGATCGGCAGTCTTAATAGAACATCGTTCATGCCCCAAATTGCCGACGATGAATAAAGCTCTTCGCCGTGCCTAAAGCCCTATGGTGCGGTTCGACGCCGTCCTATTTGTTCAATTGCTCCATCAGGTTGTTAATCATCCGATTCAGGTCGGTGTCGGAATGCCGCAGCTCGTCGATCTTCGCAATCGAATGCATTACCGTGGTGTGGTGTTTGTCGCCAAAATGGCGACCGATTTCCGGCAGCGATGCCTCGGTCAATTGTTTGGCGAGATACATCGCGATCTGCCGCGGGACCACAATCGAGCGGGAATTGTTTTTCTGCTTCAGTTCCGTGATCTTCATGCCGAACTGGTCGGCGACGGCGCGCTGAATCACTTCAATCGTGACCTTGCGTACCTGCGTGTCGATGAACTGCTTCAGGCATTGCTGGGTGACCGCCAGCGTAATCTCGACGCCGTGCAGGCTGCACCAGGCCAGCAGGCGAACCAGTGCGCCTTCCAGCTCCCGCACATTGGTGCGCACGTTGGAGGCGACGAACAGCGCCACGTCAACCGGCAGCGTGACACGTTCGCTCTCCGCTTTCTTCTGCAGAATGGCGACTTTGGTTTCCAGATCCGGAGGCTGAATGTCGGCAATCAGACCCCACTCGAATCGATTCCGCAGACGGTCTTCAATCTCGGCCAGTTCTTTCGGCGGTCGATCGCTGGCGATGACAATCTGCTTCATGCTTTCATGCAGCGCGTTGAAGGTGTGGAAGAACTCCTCCTGGGTGCGCTCCTTCTGCGCCATGAACTGGATATCGTCGATCAGCAGCACGTCTACCGACCGGTATTTATCTCGAAAGCTCGACATGCGGTCGTAGCGAATGGAGTTGATCAGCTCATTGGTAAACTTCTCGCTGGTGACATAGCAGATGGCCGCCTGCGGCTGGTGACGTTTTACTTCATGTCCAATGGCATGCATCAGGTGCGTTTTGCCGTTGCCCACCGAACCATACAGAAACAACGGGTTGTAGGCCTTCGATGGACGCTCGGCCACAGCAGCAGCGGCCGCGCGGGCGAACTGATTGCCGTTGCCCATGACAAAGCCGTCGAACGTGTAACGAGGATTGAGTTGCGCCGCTGTGTCCCAGTCGAAACGCGACTGCTGCGGCGCGGCTGCCGCGCTGTTGTTGTAGCGGTTGCGCGTTGGACTCGATGACCGCGTCGGCTGGGGCGCGAAACCTCCATCCTGCCGCGCGCGAGGCGGTGGAGCTTCCTCCTCGATCGCCTCGAACGATACCTCATCCACTTCCAGGCCAAGCTGATCCACGGCCTCTAGTATGTGATCGTTGTACCGCACCCCGATGTGTTCAAACTCCCGCGTCGGCACGGTGACGACCAGCACACGGCCTTCAATCCGGTTAAACCGCGTGGGCTTGAACCAGGTGTCGAAGGACTGGTGGTTGATCTTTTTCTCAAGCGCTGTCAGGATGCGAAGCCAGGGATTGGCGGCCGAAGAAGCTGTGGCGAGAAATGACATGCTATTTTCACTTTCAACGTTGCGGCGCGACTTCCAATGCGAACAACAAATTTACGCTGGAGCAGGCCCGTTCGAAGCTGAACAATACGGCAGATTTCATGTCCAAATATACGAACCTGAAATGCCAAAGTCGTGAGAATTCTTGCTAGCGTTGGTCCGAAACTCGTCTCAAAAAACCATTGCCGTTGTGTAGTCGAAATAAACGGAACGAATTGTTCGGATGACGCTGGCGAAAGCCGATACTAGCACATTCATGCAATGCTGGGCAGCAGTGTTTTGGACACAATTCCATTTCTTTTTGAAAATGCACCAAGGCTGGTGAAAGCGCGTACAGAGACCGCTTCTCCTGCTGCTTCAGATCGCGAAAAATCTTTTTCCGCGCGGCGTTTCTCTCAGCGAATGCCGCGCCTGAATTCGTTCCGAACTCAATTTCAGGGAGAACCGGTGGAGTGTTGCACTTGAACAACAGAGGAAATTTTCTCAATCTACACTGCGCCCGACCAATCGTTATTCTTCCGCGACGCCGCATTCGGCGGAAGCGCTGTTCGCCGTCGGTTTTCGACGCAGCGTACACACATAGAATAACGGGCCAGCAGCAACAAGAACAGTCCCCAGGAAAATCGCAGGTAACCTCGAAGTAATGCGATCGGCGCGCGCGGCGAAAATCGTAAAAAAAATCAGCAGAGTCGGCGCGATTCCAATGGCCGCCGCGCCCCAGCGGCCACCGGGAACGCGGAAAGGGCGAGCGAGCATCGGTTCGCGCCACCGCAAAACTGCCAACGCGACAAATTCCAGAATCAGGCTCAACCCATACAGCAGAATGTCGAGCTCAAGAAGCGGCGCGAGCTTCAACCCGAGCGCAAGCGCCCATGCACATGCGCAAGCCAGAACCGCAACCCAGGGCACGCCATTCTTCATGCGGCGCGCCAGCGCTTTGGGCAGCAGTCCATCGCTCGCCATCGCTGCCGGAACGCGCGCGTAAGAAAGCATCAGCGCGTTGAACATGGCAATGCCCGTCAGCGCGCCGCCGGCGACGACTGCGAAGCCCATCCAGGAGGCGATGCGTAGGCTGAAGTGCCGCGCCGCAAGGGCCCGCGCGACGGCGACCCAGGAGCCGGTAACAAATGTAGACGCGGAAATTCCAGTGTGTGCGACCACGGCGATTGGCAGCACATAGCTGGCCGCGACCAGTACAACGGCCGCCATCATCGAGCGAATGTAATCTCGCTGCGGGTCTTCCACTTCGGCTGCGATCGTGGAGGCGTTGTCCCACCCCATGTAGTTCCACACAACGAACAGCAGCGCGGTAACAAGCCCACCGTGAACAAGGCTCGCCGGCTGCGCGGAATGGGCTGCCAGATGAAACAGGCCGCTCCTCCATACGCCCAGACCGACGATTCCCAGAAACGGCGTCAGCAGCAGCGCCAGCATCCACAGCGAACCTTGTCCCACCGAATAAGCCCCGCGCAAATTCCACGCAACGCAGACCGCAACCACGGCCAGCGACAAAAGCAGTCCGCGATGCCCTGCGATCAGGGCCGGGTTTAGCTGGCCAAGATATGCGACCGCCAACGCGGGATAAATCGCCATGTCGAAGATGCTCGCGGCAAGCGACAGCCACGCCTCCTGAAAGCCCCAGAATCGGCCCAGGGCGCGGCTAACCCAGATATAGAAGCCGCCGTCTTCCGGCAGCGCGCTGGCAAGCTCGCCAACCATCAGGGCCGTGGGCAGGCTCCATATCAAAGGAACGATAGCAAGCAGGAGAAGCGCGCGCGCATATCCGGCATGACCGACGATATCTTCCAGTCCATACGGGCCGCCAGACACCATGAAGTAAGTGGCCGCAACCAACGGTAGCAGCCGCAATCGCCGCATCGAACGCGGAGCTTTCCATCGTGCGTGTCTGGATCGGGAATCTCTAATGACGTTCGCCGCCCGCGGTATAGACCAGTCTTCCTGTTACTGTAAGTTGGCCGGCAGTCGTTACGTGCATCCGTTCTTCTAAGGAACGGATGCGTAAGCTTCCAATTCCTTTGCCATACCCCTACAGGAAAACTGGCCTAGATATCGTATTGCCTGAGCGTAGCAAAGAACGAAGAGAATCTGCATTCCGCATATTTGTTGCGCTACTTGATTGTGAAACCATCTTCCTTGGTCAGGCTGGCAATCTGCGTTTCGCGTTCGTCCGACATGCTCTGCACGCGCACTCCGACTTCATTGACCTTTGCGGAATTCCCCATCGACGACGCCTTCTGCGCCACCTGCCGATCGTTTTTTACGTATGCATTCATCTGCACCAGATACATCTGGTCGAACGGCGTGCCAGTCATTTTCTTCATCTGCTTTTCGGCCTTGCGAGTCTGATTCGGCACGACTTCAGGATTGAACATCAGGCCGTCCGGGTTGGGAACAATCAGTTCATTTGAAAGCCCGCGATTTGCTGAGATCACCTGCTGCGCAAATTTCTTCACGTCGTCGTTCGTGCTGTTTTTCATTGCCATCTTGCTCAGCTTTGTCTCCACGTCAAAGTTTCTGCGCAGGTTGTCGAAAATGTTGCGCTGCATCATTTGTTCCGCGTTTTGCGCTGAGTTGGGCGCCCCCATCGGC
Organism: Acidobacteriaceae bacterium; assembly: GCA_050746425.1. Lineage (GTDB taxonomy): Bacteria > Acidobacteriota > Terriglobia > Terriglobales > Acidobacteriaceae > JAKAAZ01. The sequence goes on along the minus strand of JBOGLY010000042.1, from coordinate 3,310 downwards.
TGCATCCCATCCGGGGCCATCGTGCCGTTCGGATTGTTCATATTGTTGTTCGGGCTGCTATTCTGCGACCCGCCCATGCTGCCGCCGTGCATTTGCGCGATTGCCGCTGGCATGATCGTCAGCAGCATCAATGCAGGAACCAACAGAACCGCCCTGAAAAAGCTGGACCCGTCAATCTGTTTCATATCGCTACCCTCCAGTCGTGCAACACGCTTACATCCTAGGCTGCATTCACCCGCAACTCTACCAAATTAAGACGGCTGCTTCATTGGAATGGTCTCCTGAAGGAAAATCGCTCAAAAAATCGTGAGCCGCCGTGAACATCGCGGTGTACATATTGGTGGGGCGACGATGGCCCGCCAAGTCTCCCAGGGAAACATTTATGTTACTCCGGGAGAATTTTGACGCCCGCGGGAACAATCCGCATCCTATCCAGTTCGAACTCCTGCAGGTAGAGTGGAAAATAAAAATCAACGGGGCGGCGACTCTTTGACAGATCCAGCGACAACGTTTGCAGCGGCGCTCGAAACGATCGACATTTCCCGCTCAGTCGATCGTCCGAGCGGCCCGAAAACCCTGCTGCGAAATATCAGTTTTCGGCTGCATCAGAGCCAGGTTTTAGCTGTTCTGGGGCCAAGCGGCGCGGGAAAAAGCACGCTGCTCCGACTGTTGAATCGGCTGGACGAACCAAGCAGCGGAACGGTTTTGCTCCACGGGAAAGATTGTCGCGACATGGACCCGCGACAATTGCGGCGGCGAATTGGCATGGTGATGCAGCGCCCGCATCTTTTCCCCGGCACCGCGGCCATGAACGTTGCGTATGGTCCCGCGCAGCACGGAAGCATATTGAACTCTTTGCAGATATCGGAACTGATTCGCCAGGTGGGAATCGAAGGATATGACGACCGCGATGTGGCCACGCTTTCCGGTGGCGAGGCGCAGCGGGTTTCCATTGCCCGTGCGCTGGCAAACAATCCGGAAGTGTTGCTGCTGGATGAGCCGACTTCGGCGCTCGATGAGGAGTCCAAGCAGGCCATCGAGCGCCTGCTGGCCAGCCTGGTCCGCGAACGAAACACGACCTGCGTCTGGGTGACGCACGAGATTTCCCAGGCCAATCGCGTGTCCGACGTGGTGCTGAAACTGGAGGCGGGTGAAGCCGCTGGATTCGGGACTCCGCGCGAGTTGCTGCATGCTTAAGCTTTTCTTCCATACGCAAATGTCTCTGGGCCTGGCGCAGGCCGCCGCTGTGGCTGTGCTGGCGATCGTTGTTGCGCAGCTTGCATCGAGGCGCGGCGCAAAAATCAACCGTGAAATTCCGCTGGTTCTGCTGCGCGGACTGGTGCAGATTCTGCTGGTCGGCCTGCTGATCGCCGCGCTGTTGCGCGGACCCTGGTGGACTTCCATTCCGGTGCTGCTCGCGATGATTTTTATTGCCGCGACCATCGTTCGAAGACGGGTGCCGGAATTGCCTGGCGCTTACAAGCTATCTCTGCTGTGCCTGTGCGCGGGGGCTGGCGGCGTGCTGACCGTGATGACGCTGCTCGGGGTTGTCGAGGCGAAGATAATCATCCTCATCCCGGTGGGCAGCATGGTGATCGCATCGAACATGAACATCCAATCGCTTTTTCTGAACCGTTTCCTCGGCGAAGTCCGCTCGCATCATGGGGAGATTGAATCCGCGCTGGCACTGGGCGCCGCGCCGGAGAGAGCTGCCGAGCCATATCTTCATGCATCGTTTCATGCCAGCCTGATCCCGGCCACAGACAACCTGCGCTCGCTTGGCATCGTGTGGATTCCAGGAATGATGGCGGGCATGGTGCTGTCGGGCACATCGCCGGTCTACGCGGCGCTCTATCAGTTCGTGATCCTGGGAATGATTTTTACGGCTGGCGGGGTCAGTTGCATGACGGCAACGTATCTGGTCCCCCGCAAAATCTTCACCCCGCAGCAGCAGCTTCGACGGTTGGGTTGATGCGGGTGCCCGCTCACGTGAAAGAGCCGATCGAGTCGGCACCCGCAAAAGACCCAGGTTATTCAGCCAGCCATGTTGCATTGAATCATCGCAGCCCACACTAGCCGCTCAGTCACCAAAGCGGGCACAAGCCCCCCGCCGGGGACCCCGACACGCGGCGAGTATGGGGCACCCAGGTTCAACCCTTTGGGGTAGAGTTCATAATTGTTGCGATTTGAGATCATTGAGTTCCCGCTGATCCGGAAGCGCCGGGCAATTCAACCAGAACCAAGGCATTCGGCGAGAGATGCAGGGCGAGGCGATCTCCGTCCAGGTGGGTCTGCGTCGGTGGCGGGAGGGCGGATGCTGCATTCATGCGCGCAACCTGTGCCATTGTCGGATATTGCGGGCTGCCCATTGCGCGATACGTGGGCAGTGGATTGCCGTGCGCCTCGTCGACGCGGCTAACGGTGACTGCTGAATTGTCGGCGACACCCTGAAAATCCAATTGCACGGTTTTTGTCGCGCCCTTGTCTCCAGGATCGACGATGTTCCACACCGCGATTGCCAGTCCGCCGTCGTTCCGCCGAGTGACGAGAATATCTTGCGCGTTATTGGCGATTCTGCGGTCGCCGAGTTGATGGAGCAGGCTGAAGTCGTAAAAGCTCGGCTTCTTGATGCCGCCAATTGCGATCAGGCCAAACATGCCGTCGAACGGCATTCGCGCGACTCCGCCTTCTTCAAATACATCGGAAAATGTCCAAAAGGACATCAACTTTACGTGGCCATCGCATTCTCGGATGGTGTTCGCCACGCCCGGCCCGACAAAAGGAGTGTCGCGCGAATCGTCCTGTCCCTGGACATTCCATTCGGTCCAGAACAGAGGCAGATTCGGCAGCGCGGAGGCCTGGATCTGATGCTGAACTTTTTCGACGGCTGCGCACACGCGGTCGTCCATCGGAACCGGTTTGTCGTTGTGAAACAGGTTCTCCACGGTGTCGTCGGCGTAGCCGTGGGTGGAAACAAAGTCGATGGGAACGTGGTCCGCGGACACATGTTTGAGAAACGGAACCACCCAGGATGCAGCCGCAGTGGCCGGACCGCCCACGCGCAGGCGCGGGCTTACGGCTTTCAGATCGCGCGCGGTGTGATCGTACAACTCAAAATAGGAGGCCTGCCGCGGGACTCCGCCCCAGAAGTCGATGTTCGGCTCATTCCACACTTCGAAGTACCACTGTGATACTTCATCGATGCCGTAGCGGTCGACAAGGTGTCGCGCGAAGTGGGTGATCATGTCGTCCCAGAGCGCCCAGCTTTTGGGCGGCGAGACGTTCGGCTTGTACCAGAACGTATGCAGAT
>JBOGLY010000041.1:0-11192 GCA_050746425.1 Acidobacteriaceae bacterium | reverse complement strand
ATGCCAATGTGGGACCGCCCGTCCGTGGTGGTGCTGCGAAAGACCGTATTCGATCCACGCATCGTGTTGGTTGCAGCCATGGCGTTTTTCTCCATCTCGCTGACGCTGAACCTGCTTGGGGTGAAGCTGACCCGGCTACGCGTTGCCGACCTGGAGCCGCAGTCGATGCGCCGCGCGGTGACTCGCCAGTATGCACAAGCAAATGCCCGGGTTGTGCATTATTATGAAAACCTCCGAATCGTTTATGAAGTTGAGTCGCGTGTTCATCAATTGCGTCAGGCCGCGGACTCCTCTCCAGTACCCGCGAAGACGGGATATAAGCAAGGAAGTGGCGCGGGCGGCGATGGGCAGGTGAACCAACGGGACCGAAGCAACCAGAGCAGCCGGGACGGACTTCATCGCGAGCGGATGGAAGTGGTTCCAGTGAATGACCGGAATGCGCAGCGGCACAGCGCGGCCCCGATCGAACCCGACCCGATTATCACGGGGCCGGCGATCGATGCGCGCCTGGATGTAATGCCATCCATCCGGGCAGTGAGTGTCGGTGAATCCGTTCGGCTAGCAGCGGATTCCGAATTTTTGTCGCCCGCCTCGCAGAGTGATTTACGTTTGCTTAATATTGATTGTTTTCCCGTGCTTGAAAGGAACCTGGCATGAATTGCGCAAATCACCCCGATACGCCGGTTGCAGCTTATTGCCAGTTCTGCGGAAAGCCGTTGTGCGATCGATGCATTCATAGAGTTAACAACATTGTCAGTTGCGAGCCTTGTCTGGAAGCGCGGCTGGGGGCGGCGAGCCGCGGCGCCTACACCGTCAATGTTGGCGATGGAAAAGGTTTCCACTACACGGCCGGTGGCCCCATCCCAGCGGGCAGCGTTCAGCCGAACTGGACAACCGAGCCATGGATTGCGTTTTTACTCGGCTGGATTCCTGGCGTAGGCGCGATGTACAACGGGCAGTTTGCCAAGGCGCTGGCCCACGTCGTGATCTTCGCGCTGCTGGTGGATTTCTGCCATTACAACGGATTCCTCGGAATCGCGGTGGCGGCCTGGGTCATCTATCAGGTCTTCGATGCTTATCAGACTGCGGTTGCGCGGCGTCATGGGCAGCCTCTGCCCAATCCGCTGGGATTGAACGATATCGGTCAGTGGTTCGGCGCAAGGGCCACTCCCACTGCGAATCCCTGGGTAGGGCACGCAGGCAATTCTGCGAATGAAAATCAGAATGCGGGCAATGCTGGAGTGCCACCGATGGGGAACGTTGAAACCGGGACCGGATTTGCGTCCGCGCCTGGATATACTCCCGCGCCTGGATTCGTGCCGCCGTATGTCCCTCCAGCGCCGCCGCCGATCCCGCCGCAACCGGCGGACCCCTTCTATGCCTATGGTCCAGGCGGGCAATGGTGCGGATACGGGGGAAATCGCGGGATACATACGGGCGCCGTCGTTCTGATCATTCTGGGTGTGCTGTTTTTGCTGGGAAACATGGGGATTCTCAGCGGTCACTGGGTCGATCGTGGGTGGCCGCTGATTCTGATTGGAATAGGTGTCTGGATGGTGATTCGACACAGCCAGCGGCAGCCGCCGGCGGGAGGGACGCGATGATTCGCTGGTATCAAATTCGTCGATTGAGGGGCGCGGTTTTTCTGATTTTGATCGGCGTGCTGGCTTTGCTGAACCAGTGGAATATTCTGCGCTGGGACCAGAGCTGGCCTTTGTTCCTGATTGTTCTGGGTCTGCTGATGGTTGCCGAGCGGGCCGCGTGGACCGCGGATGCCCGCGCCCAGCAGCAAGCGCAAGAGTATGCAGCGAGTGCGGCCGCATACAATCCGCCGCAGCCTCCGGGGGGCGTCAGTGGTTCCGGCGGCTGGGGCGCGGCATCCGATTCCTCCAGCGTCGGGTCCGGTCCATTCGTTCAAACGCATCCGCCCGAGCCGGATGATCCCGGCAGAGAAGGCCGGTAACTATATGGGCATGCCTCCGCGGACACCGCCGCCTCCCTATCCACCATCCCGTGCGCAATGGAAAGCGCAACGCGCGCAGTGGAAGATGCAGGCCAGGATGCAGCGGGCCGCATACCGCGCCTCGCTACGCGGGCCGGTGCGCGGATCGATCCTCGGCCCAATGTTCCTGATCCTAATTGGCGTGCTGGCGCTGTTGATGACCATGCACCGGATCGACGTCAATTATTTCTGGAGCTGGTATGGGCATTGGTGGCCATTGATTCTGATTGGCGCCGGCGTCTTGCTGGCGCTGGAGTCGTTGATGTGGTCCAGTTCATCTCGCATCCGGCTGGGCGGGGGAGTGGTGTTCCTGGTCCTGCTGCTGGTACTTGTCGGGATTGCCGCATCGCACAACCACGTCAACTGGCAGTCGGTCGGGGAGCAGATTCAGTTTGGCAATGACGTAAATCTCGCGCAGATGTTCGGAAACAAACACCAGGCCAGGGAACAGATCGATCACGCCCTGCCGTCCGGCGCGACAGTTATCGTTCAAAACGCTCACGGAGATGTCACAATTGCAACCGGCGCTGGCGACCAGATGCACCTGACGTTGAACAAGACGGTCTATACCAGTTCAAACCGCGACGCGAAACGGGAGCTTAGCGCGCTGGAGCCTTTGATCACTTCGAGCGGCAGCGTTGTCACCGTGCACATGCCTTCGAGCGACAGCCATGTCGCAGACATGAACCTCGTGCTGCCGGCGGACAACGCGGTTCAGGTGAAGGCGGACCACGGAAATGTGACTGTCAGCGGGCGCAAAGGAGCGGTCACGGTCAACTGCAATCAGGGAGATGTGGATCTGACCGGAATTGTAGGCGCGGTGCAGGTCGCAATGCGTAACGGCGATTTTACGGGGCGGAACGTGCAGGGAGATGTTTCGCTGAATGGGCGGATGAACGATGTCACCCTCTCGCAGGTTTCAGGCTCCTCCACCTTGACCGGCGATTTTTTTGGGGATGTTCATCTGGACAATCTGACGGGACCAGTGCATTTTCACTCCAGCCGCACCGACATTCAAGTAGCGCGGCTGGAAGGTGCTGCCACGTTGGACGACGGCGATTTGACGATAGACAAAGCGCTTGGCCCAGTGTCGGTGAGTACCCGCGCCATGGACGTGTCTTTGCGGCATATTCAGGGCGAGACGCGAGTTAACAATTCCAATGGCAGCATAGGATTGAGGGCGGTCGGTCCCGTGGCCGCCATCGACATTAAAAACCGCAATGGGTCAGTGGACGTGACGGTGCCGGAGAACGCGAAGCTTACGGTGCAGGCTGTCTCGGTAGATGGCGAGATAACTTCGGACTTCAAGCTGGCGCAATCCTCAGCGAACGATCGGGTCACAGCGTCGGGTCAGGTGGGCGGCGGCGGGCCGCTGCTCAATATCCTGGCGGAAAAAGGCGATATCAATCTGCACAAAGCTGGAGCTAATAACGGACAGTAGAGAGGTATTGTCGCTGGGGTTGGAACGCATGCTGCGAGTAGGAAGACATCCGCGCTCGCAGATCCTGCCTATGCGCGCTACTTTTCGGTTCATGCGATCTCCAGTGCTTCTCTTGCTTTTCGCGGTCCCGGCTTATTCTGCGGGATTCGCAAGGAACCATCCAAAGCGCAAGATCCCTTGTGAGACTCCGGCAAATGCCAGCTCTTGTTACTGGGCTCACGGCCGTCTTGGCACTTACAACGGGAGTCCATCTTTTCGCTTGTGGAAGATTGGCACCCATAGGGTTCTTGGCATCTACAGTGGGCCATCGGTTGACCGGTATGACAGCTTGGACAGCGAGGATCCGGAATTCCCATCGAATGTCGATAAAAAATTCCATCCGCTTGAAAATCGTATATTTGCCGATTTCAAAATTTGTCCGCTTGAGCCAGAGGTGCCGGGCGTCATGCAAGCGGCCTGCATTCAGTCCGCTAAGAATATCGTCGTCGAAAAATGAATCGAAGCATCTGGCTCACCTTCACTCGGCGGGAGCGGTTGAGAACTGTCCCGCAGCGGCGACTCCATTGCGCGTGGTGTTTTTCACGTGGTACATGGCGGCGTCGGCGGCGCGAATTACCGCGTGTATATCAAGGCCATCCTCGGGGAAGCTGGAGACGCCGAAGCTGGCGAGGATTTGCAGGTCCAATCCCGATTCCGGCAAAAACCTGGCGGCGCGAAGTTTTTCCATCAGCCGATTGGCGAGATCCAATGCCCGCTGTTTGGACTGATGCGGCATCAGCACGACAAATTCATCGCCGCCATAGCGATAGCCGGTTTCAATCAGGCCGAGACTGTCGCGCACCATGTCGCCCACCTCGGCCAGAAGCCGGCTGCCGTTCAAATGACCGTAGGTGTCGTTGACAAGCTTGAAATGGTCGAGATCGAAAAAGATCAAACTTACCGGCTTGCCGCTGCGCCGGCTGCGTTCCAGGGAACGTTCCAGCCGCTCGTACAGATGCCTGGCATTGAATAGGCCTGTGCAGTCGTCGGTAATGGTCAATTGCTGAATCTGCTCGAACGCGCGCGCGTTTTGGACCGCGATGGCGGCGTAGTCGCAAAGGGCATGGAGGAAAAATATCTCGTGGTTGTCCATGCTCTCCGGATGACAGTTGATCAATTGCAGCACTCCGTAGGTGCGGTTCCGCACCCGCAGCGGGAGGCAAACGATCGACTCCACGCGGCCGCCGCTCGCAGGCAATTCATCGGAAAGATCGTGATCGTCAGGAACGCTGGCCAGGATCATCGGCTCGCCGTGAAGTGCGACCCAGCCGGGAATGCCCTGACCGAGCGGAATTCGCTTGTGGCGAAGTTTTTCCGTTTGCCCGCCGGAGATGACGCCGTAGTAAAGTTGGCGATTTTTTTCGTCCACAATCAGCAGCGACCACGCTTGCGGGTTGAAGAATTTGGTCATCTGCTGCATGATGCCGTTCAGAATGCCGGTGAGATCGACGGAGGAGGTGAGAGCGCGGGCAACTTCGTGAAAGGTCTGAATCTCCAGCGCTGGTTTGCCATCGGGGAATTGAATCGTCTTCATCTGGCGGGACCCCTTTTTGTCAGCGTATTCGGTGGGCCCACGATGGGCGCGCCTCAACCATTGTTTGCGCTAGACCAGTTTTCCTGCAGGTGTACGCTAAGAAAGAAAATCCAACGCATGCGCTCCTTAAAGAACGGATGCACATAAGGAACGGTTGCGTCTCACGGTAGCAGGAAAACTGATCTGTAGGGGAGGGAAGATCTACATCCATGGCTATTGGAGAATTCTACCGCAGCCGGCGAGCTGTGAAGGATTGAAAAACCGATTTAACCGCCGATATGCACCATGCTTCGCGATGGTTTCAGAAAATCCGGCTCGCCGATGTGGTGTCGAGCTTCTTTGAGATCGACGGTGCGGCGGATGAACTCTGCCAAAGAGTCGTCATCGCCGCCGCGCCGCAGCACCCCATACAGATCATGATCGAACTGTGAAAACAGGCAGGTGCGCAGCTTGCCGTCGGAAGTAAGACGGACCCGGCTGCAATGGCGGCAGAATGGGTGCGAGACGGGCGCGATAATGCCGATTTCGCCTTTCGCATCCTGAAAGGTGTAACGCAGCGCGGTTTCGCTGGCGGTGTTGGGAGCAAGCGGCACGACAGGCTGGAACGTGTTGAGCGCCGCAAGGATTTCTTCCAGGCGGACGACCACTTCGGGAGTCCAGACGCGGTCTTCTTCCAGCGGCATAAATTCAATGAAGCGGACGATGACGCCTTCGTCGCGCGAGAACTTCGCAAACTCGACAATCTGGTCCTCGTTGAATCCGCGCAGCAGCACGCAGTTGATCTTCACCGGATCGAGTCCGACGCGTTTGGCGGCGCGGACTCCAGCGAGGACCCGGTTGAAACTGTCCGGCACGCGCGTAATGCGGGCAAATTTCTCGTGATCGATGGCGTCCATGCTGACGGTAATGCGGTTCAGCCCCGCGTCTTTCAAGGGCTGCGCCAGAGCTTCCAGCAGGTGCCCGTTGGTGGTGAGCGCAATATCGAGCGGTAGACCCGCGTCGGGCGACAGCGGAGCGCCATCCGCGGAAAAAGCTGTTCGCATCCGCGCCAGTTCGCGAACCATGTCTATCAGGCCCTTGCGCAGCAAAGGTTCGCCGCCCGTCAAGCGGATTTTTTCGATGCCCAGCGAGACGAAGACGCGCACCAGTCGCAAATAATCTGCAATGGGCAGTTCAGAATACTGCGCGCCTTCATTTCCAGTACGACAGTAGACGCATTTGTAGTTGCACCGATCGGTGACGGAAACGCGCAGATCGGTAATGGCGCGGCCATGTTTGTCGATCAGGCGCGACGAGTCTTCGGAATAAACCTGGACCGGATTGGATGCGATCGCTGCCATGTCCCTTGCTTGCCACTAACGATTCGATGCAGGAAGGGACAGTTCGGTGACGGGCGGCATGAAGACACAGCAAAGCCGCTCGCGGCGAGCTTCCTTTCCAATGCACTCTTCAACTTTTCAAGAGCGCGGGAGGCGTGGCCGTTTCCAGCCGCGCCCTGGGTTCCCACAGTGGAACGCCGCCACAGCCGCCAGGGTATTCCCATTTGGCGGATACGGTCGGAAGACATGTTCAGTATAGAAGCTTTAGATGGGCCTATGCTTTGAGGGGAAATTACATCGACCGAAATTGCACCAATCTAACAGATAAATTGGGAAATCCGGACGGATTTTTTACATCCCATCGTAATTTGGACCGTCGCCGCCCTCGGGTGGGACCCAGTTGATGATCTGGTACGGGTCTTGAATGTCGCAGGTTTTGCAATGAACGCAGTTGGCGAAATTGATATGTAGCTTCTTTGCCGCCGTCCCATTTTCCTGCGGTTCCTCCACCATTTCATAAACCGCTGCGGGGCAGAAATACTGACAGGGATTGCCGAATTCTTTGATGCAGCGACCGTTGCAGATATTCAGGTCCGCAATGACAAGATGGGTTGGCTGATCGTCGTCATGGCGCGTGCCGGAATGGTACACATCGGTCAGCTTGTCGAAGGTAAGCTTGCCATCGCCCTTGGTTCCGCCAAGGATTTGAACGCGGTTCTCGCTGTATGGGTTGAGTGAGTCGGCGGGGCGCATCCTTGCGTAGCCCGGCGGGTTCGTATAATCCTTAACGAATGTTGCGCCGCGCACCAGCTGCTGTACGCCGGCTTTCGCGATGCCTTCCCACAGGCCGTGTTCGAAAGCCTGGTGGAAATTGCGGACAGGGTACATCTCTTTGCGAATCCAACTTGCGTCGACGCGTCTTTTGTATGCGGACAGTTTCGCGGCGGAAGTATCGCCGGAGAGCAACGCATCGAAGGCAGTTTCCGCTGCCAGCATTCCGCTCTTGATGGCGAGATGAATGCCTTTGAGCCGCACGGAATTCAAAAATCCGGCTGAGTCGCCGGTCAGCATCCATCCGTTGCCGAAAAGCCGGGGCATGCAGTTCCATCCGCCGTAGGGCAGGCTCTTCGCGCCGTAGCGGATCATTTTGCCGCCGGTAAGAATGCGGCGCGCCAACGGATGCTCCTTGAACGACTGGAAGACATGGTGCGGATCGGTGCGCGGGTCTTCATAATCCAGACCTGTGACGAAGCCGATGGAAACCAGGGTTTCACGCGCATCGGTTTCGCCGACGCCATAAATCCACGCGCCGCCGTACTCTTTCGGGGTCAGCGGATAGCCGAGCGTGTAAATGACTTCGCCCTTCGCGATGCGTCCGGCGGGAACTTCCCACAACTCCTTGACGCCGACTCCGTAGACTTGCGCGTGGTTGGGGTCCTCCAACCGAAAGCGATCGACGATCTGCTTGGTGCATGAACCGCGCGGGCCTTCCGAGAAGATTGTCACCTTGGAACGCAGATCGTAACCTGGCTGGAAATTGGCCTTTGGCTGACCATTCTTGTCGACGCCTTTGTCGTCGGTCTGCACGCCGATGACGCTTTTGCCGTCGAAAAGAACTTCACTGGCGGCAAAGCCGGTGAAGATACCGATCCCGGCGGCTTCCACTTTTTCCGCCATCCACTTCACAAACTTGTTGATCGAAACAACGTAGTTGCCGTGGTCGCGCATGGCAGGAGGAGTGAACGGAAATTTGCGGTGTTTCTTGCCAGTCAGGTAGTAGACAGACTCTTTGGTGCATTGGCCGTCGATGGGCGCTTCGTTTTCAAAGCCAGGAATCAGCTCGCGCATGGAGCGCGGATCGAGCAAGGCGCCGGACAGGCAATGCTGGCCGGGCTCGCGCGACTTTTCGAGAACGTAGACACTTTCTTTGCTCAACGGAGCTTCAGGATGCGCGGCATTGTGCGCGTCAATCAACTGCGCCAGGCGCAGAGCGCAGGCCATCCCAGCCGGTCCGCCACCGACGATGACAACGTCGGCCTCCATTTGCGGGCGCTCAATGCCTTCGATCTGTTTGCGAAAGTGGATCATCTCAGAGGTTGTTCCCAGGGATTGATGAGTTCGATCCCAAGCGCCTCAAAATCCATGATATTCCGCGTGGCGAGAGTCGCGTTGTGAGCCAAAACGATTGCCGCAATCTGTGCATCCGCCGGGCTGATCGGTTTGCCTATTGCTCGTCGAGTAGAAGCGATTTTTCCATAGAGTCGCGCGGCTTCACTGTCGAAAGGAAGCGTACGTCCTCCAAAATCTTCAGCAAACATGGACTCAGCCTCGCGGAGAAATTGGCTCCTTCTTTTCCCTAGAGGCAGCAACTCAACTCCATAGAAGATTTCCGCTTCGGTAATGGCGGTGACGCTCATTTGAGGGCGGGGACGCTGCCGCATCCATGCAATGACGCGTAAAGATGGATTGGGACGCATCAACTCCGACAGAACATTTGTGTCGAGAACGATCACTCGGAAAAATCCGGCGGTTCGCGCATGGGTCCGCGTTCAGGGAGATCCAATTCGACACCACCGAAAGGGGCGAATCGTTTCCTGATAGCCTCGGCAAGATTCTCCGGCGGTTGCGAGGCCGGCTCATTCAAGGATGCGCGCAGGATCTCACGGGCTTCTTCTTCCATGGAACAGCCGTGGTGCGCCGCCCGGACGCGGAGCTTCAATTTAGTGTTATCGTCGATTTTTCGAATAGTAAGCGTAGCCATATTTCAATGCTAGCACTGCTGTCAATGATTGCAAGCGGCCTTACGCGCTGGCCTTGACTTTTTTTATCTCTTCGATCAGCGGCGGCACAATGTCGAACAGGCTGGCCACTATGCCAATGTCGGCGATCTCGAAGATGGGGGCTTCGGCATCCTTGTTGATGGCGACGATGAGGCGCGAACCTTTCATGCCGACGATATGCTGGATAGCTCCGCTGATGCCAAGCGAGATGTAAAGCTTTGGTGAAATGGTCTGGCCAGAGCTGCCAATCTGACGGTCGAGCGGCAGCCAGCCGGCGTCGCAGATGGGACGCGATGCCGCGATGTCGCCGCCCAGCAGGTTTGCCAATTCTTCCGCCAGGGCGAGATTTTTCTGTTCCTTAATGCCGCGGCCAACCGCGACGATCGTTTCCGACTGCGAAAGATCGACGGCCTGCTTGGCTTCTTTGAAAATCTCATGCGGATGGACTCGAATCACGCCCTCCGGCACGGTGACCCGCAGCGTTTCAACCGGCGCGGTTCCAGGTTCGACCAGGTCGCCGCGAAATGCCGCGTTCTGGAATGTTGCCATCCACAGCGAAGCGGTGTCGCTAAAGGACACATCCGCGGCAAACTTGCCCTGGAACATCTGCCGAGTAAAGACGAGCTTTCCGTTTTGATACTTGTAGCTGATGGCATCCGGAATGACGGTTGTGCCCAGCGCCAGTGCCAGTCGAGGAGCAAAATCCCGCACTTGATACGTGTGCGGCATCAGCACCAGCTTCGGCTTGTTTTCGGTAAGAAAATTCTTCAATACATGGACGTAAGCGTCGGAGGTATATGCGGCGAGCTGTGAAGATTCGATGGCGTAGACTTTGGCGGATTTCTTGAGAGCTAGTTCCTCCGCAATCGGGCCGATGTCGCTGCCGAGAACGGCAAGCTCCACCTGCCAGCCGGTATCTTTGGCAATGGCCTGCGCCGCCGCGATCGTTTCCAACGAGACGCGGTTCAGCCTGGATTGTTGTTGCTCGACGAGAACCAGAATGGTTTCAGGCATAATGCGTCAAACTGATATTTCTATCGCCATAAAATCTCTGTCATCCTGAGCGAAGCGAAGGACCTTGCGGTTTGCCGGAGTAACGCGAGATCTTCGCTTCGCTCAGGATGACAACTCTTATCGATGAAGGCGCCCCTAGTCGAATTCAGGCGTGCCTCTACGCAATACGGTCCCGACCGCAATACAAATGATCGCAAGAATGCCGGTGAGGATCATGTAGTAGCCCATGGGGTGAACCCAGCCCGGATCGTAGGTGAAATCCTGACCGGCCCACACGGTCAGCAATATGGACATGATCGCCAAAAGACCGCCCATGGTTTGCAGCATCAAGCCGCGAAAGCGGCGCTGGTCGAGCGCAACCACCTGGTCGGGCGTCAGATCGCGTTCTTCCGGGGGCAACAGCATATTCGGCATGGTTCGATTCTCCCTGCATTTATTTCGCGACGCGAACGTCTCCGCGTCCTAACGCAATATTATTAAATCACGCGGGCCTCGTTGCGGAGTATTTCAACGAGTTTTTTCGCAACTTCCGCGGGCGGACCCTGCAGCATTTCGGTCTTTTTCTGTTTTGTCGGCACGTATAGCCGTTCAATGGTCTGCAGATTGCTTCCGAGCTTACCTTGGAGATCGGTCAATGTCACCTGGCGGAGAGGTTTGTTTCTCGCCTGTTTAATGCCGATCAGCGTGGCATAGCGCAATTTGTTGATTCCGCTTTGGATGGTCAAGACGCACGGCAACGGCATGTCCATCCACTGATACTGTCCGGCTTCCAACTCCCGTTTTAGCCGCAGGCCGGTGTCCGTTTTCTCAATGCCGATAATGATGGTCGCGTGCGGCCAGCCGAGAATTTCCGCCAGAAAAACTCCGGTTTGCGCGAAACCGTAATCGTCCGATTGCAGGCCGGTGAACACCATGTCGAACGACTCGCCTTCAATTGAGGCGGCGATGGCGCGTGCGGTGCTGACGGCGTCCATCGTAACGAAGGACTCGTCAAGCAGATGAATGGCGCGGTCCGCTCCCTTGGCCAGGGCCTCGCGCAAAACCTGTTGCGAACGGGCAGGGC